>JASHTU010000143.1 GCA_030040395.1 Acidobacteriaceae bacterium | reverse complement strand
GACGCATTTGTGTCAAGTGAATTGTGGCGTTATTTTTCTCCCCAACCTTGCCGGTTATTTCCGCCAAATCGCTAAAATGGTCTCAGGGATCAAAACTGAGTGATTCCGTTTCGAAGACGGGGCGGCCCGGGAGTGGTGGCAAGGCATTGCCGCCATCCCCGGGCCGCCTGCTTTTTGCCCCCTGCTTTGCGGCCTCTTAGCGGCTAGGCTCTGCCTGGGGTCTGCACCGAAAACGGGGCAAAACGTCCGAAAATGGGCCGTAAGTCCTTATTATTGACGATTTTAAGATCTAACCCCTTTATTATCAAGAATTTAGAGCCAGTACTAAATAGTATAACTGATTGCAAACAAACAACTTAACCCCAAAAAGGGGAGGGGGTAGGGGAGAGGGGTAACTGAAAAGTAAATGGCCCGACCCCATGGACCGCCCTGCCAATCGTCCCAGGAGCCTTTGATCCGATGCTTACCGCTCAAATCCTGAACCAGCCTGCGGCAAGCCATTGCCGCGGGCGGCAGCCCTCACCTCGCTCCCATCGGCTTCTCGTGAATCACCATCCAGTTGACGCCGAACTTGTCTCTGAACTGCCCGAAGCGGTGCGCGAAAAACGTCTCTCCCATGGGCATAAACACCTCACCGCCCTCGGTCAGCGCGTTGTAAATCCGCTCCGCCTCCTCGTTGCTGTCGACGCTCAGCGTGACGTACGCGCTGCGCATCGGCTGCACGCGCTCCGGTGGACCGTCGCTGGCCATCACCACCGTGTCGCCGAGGGTGAAGCGGGCGTGGATAATGTGCTCCGGTTTCAAGCCAGGTGGCGGATCTTGCGGGCCACCCATGCCGGCCATTGCCGCCCATGTGCCTTTCGAAACCACCTTCGCGCCCAGATGCTTCTCGTAGAAGTTGAGCGCCTCTTCGCACTTGCCGGGAAAGTTCAGATAGATGTTGACCTTCATCGTTTCGTTTGTCCTTTCGGGAATTTGGGATTTGAAGTGCCTGATTTGCGTGAATTGGTCCGCGTGAATCTGCCTGCGTGGCTTATTTGGACGTTCGCCGGTTGGATGCGGCGGCTGGCGCTGCCGCTGGCTCGGTCGAAGAGCGGAATGGTGGAAGCAGCGGCGCCGGATCACGCTCCTTCCACCGACGGTAAGTTTCGGCCAACACCGCCGCGCGGTTTTGCTCCATTTGTTCGATGGCCGCGCAAGGAGCGTCGGAGTCTTCGTGATGCGCACCCCAAATCAGCAACTCCAGCAGCATCGGCGCCAGTGCAATGCCTTTCTCCGTAAGCCGATAATGGGTGCTGCGGCCGTCCTCCGCCGCCTCACGGTCCACAACCCCGCCGGCCTCGAGCCGGTGTAACCGGTCGGCCAGAATGTTAGTCGCAATGCCTTCGCCGGAGCGCTGAAACTCCCGGAAAGTGCGGTAACCGCGCACCATCATGTCGCGCACAATCAGCAGCGACCAGCGGTCGCCCAGCAAATCCAGTGACAGGCTCACCGGGCATCCTGAACGCCGCCCCGGCATGGGTCCCTTGGCCACCAGAGCATCGTACGCAGTTCGCTTGCATTTTGCAACCTAAAAATGATAGCTATGGGGAAGAGCCGCATCCCGTCAACGATCTCCGGAGGTTCCATGAGCGCTTTCGCCACCTTCCCCCGCATCTCGCCCTTTCTCTGGTTCGATTCGAACGCCGAAGAAGCGGTCGAGTTTTACTGCTCCATCTTCAAGAACTCGCGCCGGCTTGACGAGCTGCGCAACCCTACCGGCGAGCACGGTCCAAAAGGCGGCGTCCTCACCATCGCCTTCGAGCTCGATGGCTGCAAACTCACCGCCCTCAACGGTGGCCCGGAGTTCAAGTTCACTGAAGCCATATCCTTGGTGGTGCGCTGCGATTCCCAGCAGGAAGTGGACTACTACTGGGAGAAGCTCTCCGCCGGCGGCAGCGAAATCCAGTGCGGCTGGCTTAAGGATAAGTTCGGCCTCTCGTGGCAAGTGACTCCCGCCCATCTTCCCGAACTCGTCAAACACCCCAAGGCGATGCAAGCCATGCTGAAGATGAAGAAGATTGACATCGCCGAGTTGGAGCGCGCCGCCCAGCCATAGACGCCTTCGCCCCTTCTGCTATCCTGAATGGTTTACCTCGGGAAGGAGGCGAGCCATGCCGGAGCATAGGGCGCGGAAACATCATCAGGACCGGGTCGCGGAAGCCCTGCGCGAGGAAATCGGAGCCATGATCGAGGGCGAGCTCTCCGACCCCCGCATCGCCTCCTGTTACGTGAGCGAGGTCGCCCTCAATCCAGGCGGCAAATCCGCTCGCGTCTATGTCGCCGTGGACAACGCCGTCGAGGACATCGCCAGGGCCGAAGAGGAAACCGTAGCCGCGCTGGACGTCGCCAAGGGCTACATCCGCCACCAGCTCAAGGAGCGGATGGGCGTTCGCTACGTTCCCGAGCTGAGCTTTCTCGCCGACCGTTCCGGCCGTTTCCAGGCCCGCATCGAAGAGCTGCTCAACCGGGCGCGCAAGTCTGCAGCGGCGGTCAAGCTCCAGGGACCTCCGCCCGTGAAATCCCCTCCCGGTCAGCACGCGCCCTCTAAATGACTGGATGAATTCGGCGCCTTCCAACCCGGTGCGCATCGCTCAGGAAGTGTGCTTTTCCACGCCCCTCTCCAAAATGCACCTGTGCTCGGCTCGGCTCGGCTCTCAAGAACCTCGAGCGCAACGGGCCGCTGGCGTGGCTCTGGGTCACGCATCACGATATGGAGCGCACCGGAGCCGTCGAGGAAGACTGCGAGGGCATTGTGAACTTCGCGCTCGGCATTGCCGGCGTCGAGGCGGCGGTGTTTCTGCGCGAGCTGCCCGATCGCCGCTTTCGCCTCAGCCTGCGCGGCAAAGGCCGCGTGAATTTGGCCGCAATTGCCGAACACCTGGGCGGCGGCGGCCACGAAAACGCCGCCGGCTGCACCGTCGATGGTCCTCTGGAACGCGCCCTCACGGAAATTCTCGCCTGCTTATGTTCCGGCGTTGATGCATTTCCCGGCGACACTCTCTGACTCGCCAGGACTTGACTCCCCGGCTTCGCGCAGCGACAGGCAAGGCCAGCCGGGCTCGCCAAACCCACTGCCGAACCCTGATCCGCTTGCGCTCGAATCTGTTAGCCTTGTCCCTGTCGCCATGCGGCGCTTCCGCGCCCCGGGGTGTGGGCGTCAGGGCGCCGCCAACGAGAGACAGACCGACCAGCCAAAAATGGAGACCTTGGCGCCATAGCATTTTCAGAGTTGATGTAGTCCGAACCCGGGAAGCCGAGTTAACGCGAACACAAGGGAGCGGCGACCTTGTGGATTGCCGGAATGGCCACAATTTCTCTGAAAATGCCGTAAGGAGTAGCCGCCCGTGCGAGAACTGCTGCAAATGGATTTTTCCTTGGAATCGCCTGCTCCGGACGCGTCGAAAACCTTGCGCCGCTTCGTGCCTGGTTGGGCAACCAGCCGCGAGGTGGCGGTGTTCCTGGTCTTCACTGTTTTCTTTCTCGCCTATGGCCTGGTTCCTATCTTCGGCGGCGACGGCCTTGGCCTAGTGGGTGCCGACGAGCCCCGCTACGCGGAGATCGCCCATGAAATGCTCGCCCACTTCAACGCCGCCCACACCCTCAAGGGCCACCTGAGCGCCTGCGTCACTCCCTACCTCTACGGTCGCCCCTGGCTTGAGAAGCCCGCCCTCTACTACTGGCGCGCCATGTTCCTGTTTCAGGATTTCGGAGTTCACGACTGGAGCGCGCGTCTGCCTTCTACCACCTTCGCCTTCGTCATGATCGCCCTCATCTACCTCCATATGCGGCGCTTCCGCCCTGGGGGGCATTTGGACGCCGCGCTCATCACCGTCGCCTGCGCCGGCATTATCGCCTTTTCGCGTGGCGCCTCCACCGATATGCAGATGGCCGCGCCCCTGTCCATCGGCTTGCTCGGCTGGTATGCCTGGTATGAGACCAACTCCAAATTCTGGCTTTACGATATCTATTTCTTCACCGGACTGGCGACGCTCGCCAAGGGTCCGGTCGCGCCACTTTTGGCTTTTCTGATCATCGCCGCCTTCGCCTTGTTGCGCCGCGAATGGCACATCGTGGGACGCTCCCTTTGGTGGCCCGGCATCGTGCTTTATTTCGCCATGGTGTTGCCATGGTTCGTCGCTGTACAGCATCAGAATCCCACCTTTTTCCGCGAATTCTTCTTCCAGCACAATTTGGAGCGCTTCGCCACCGACCGTTACCACCACGAGCAACCCTTCTGGTATTACCTGCCCGTGGTGGTGCTGGCCATCATGCCATGGTCGGTGGTCGGCATCCGCTCGTTGATCGACGGCATTCAAACCTCGGCGGCCGAATGGCGCCTGCGCCACGCCCGAAAAACTAAGCCCAAAGTCAACCGCCCCGGTGACGCTTTTCCCGAGTTTCTGGTGCTCTGGACCCTTATCCCCATCGTCTTTTTCGGCTTCTCGGAGTCCAAGCTTCCCGGTTACATCCTGCCCTCCATCCCTCCCATCACCATCCTCACCGGCGACTATCTCTTCCGGCGCCGCGGGTCGGGCCTCAACCGCTGGCTGCTCGTCTGCCATTCGCTGGTGTGCGGCCTCTTGACCGTGTTTACGCTGTTGTTGCCCTGGTTTGTGGTCCACGGCGTCAGCGTTCCCCCCGCCCACGCCATGGTGGCCGCGGGCCTGGCTGGGTCGGGAGCCGCACTGCTCATCCTCATCGTTACCCACGCTTTCGGCGTGGCGCGCCTTCGCCTAGTCACCTGCAGCGTTCTCATCGTGCTGCTCTTCTTCCTTTATGGAGTGGGGCCGTTTTTCGGCGTCCCGGGAATCCCCTCCACCAAAAACGTCATAAACCTGCTCGACCGTTACTACTCCGCCCGCCCCCTCGCCGACGAGCTGGCCCAGGTGGCCCCCGGTGATGAAACCGTCGCGGTCTTTCGCGTACGCCGCGACATCGAGTACGGCCTCTCGTTTTATCGCAACCACGAGGTAGTGAACTACGAAGACAGCGGCGTGCCCGCCGAGCAGCACATTTTGGTCGCCCGCATGACGGGCAAAAACGGGGAAGATCTGCACACCGTAGCCGCACTCCAGGAGTATCTGGCCGGCCGCCAGTACCAGGAGCTCTTCAGTTGGCCGGAGCGGGGGCTGGAGATTTATCTGGTGGGCAAACAATGAGCTTTTTGGGCGAGGCCGGCCATCGCCGTTTTGCGCCAACGGGAACTTGAGTCGTAGACTCTTCGGTTGCGCCCCAGCGCGACTCGTGGCAAAGTGACCGGAAGGACCTTTTTCCGCGCTCCGGCATCCTCGCGCATCTGTGCGCCTTGGGCCGGCGCCCGGATGGCGCCCTGTCGGGATTCGGCGATCGCTTCGTGAGGACCGGTCGAGTGCGTAAATTGTAAATTCTAGACAGAGGGAACATGGCGGCGGGCACTTCCATTGAGATTCTCGATCTGCGGCATTTCGCGGCTCCCATGTTGCGCCGGGTGCTGGATGCCGAAGGCGAACTCTGGAGGCAGCGGCTGCACTGGGACTACCGCGCTTCGGCCAAGCTGCTGATGCAGTATCTCGACAACCACATGCTTCCCGGCTATGCCGCCCTCGAGGCCGAGCAGGCCGTCGGCTACGCCTTCAGCGTCTATGAAGAAACCAAGGCGGTCATCGGCGACGTCTTCGCCATCTCCGGCCACTCCAGCGATCCGCTTGACGGAGGCGGCTCGGCCTGCGCCATCGAGGAGACGCTGCTGAAGCATCTTTTCGAGTTGCTGCTCAACTCGCCGCAGGTGGACCGCATCGAATCGCAACTGCTCCTGCATCCTTCCGGCAACCATGCCCGCCTCTTTCGCGAAGCTGGTTTTGACGTCTTCCGGCGCCTCTTCATGGTCCAGGCCATCGAAGGCCATCGCATGCCGCCCACCGTCAATTTGCCTCCCGGGCTCGACCTGCGCATGTGGAGTGAAGACGATTTGGGGCCTGCAGCGCGTCTCATCTGCGACGCCTATCATGGCCATCCCGACAGCCTAATTAACGACCAGTACCGCACCGTCCACGGCTCGACGCGCTTTCTCAACAACATCGTGCACTACTCAGGGTGCGGCGCCTTTTCCGCGCTGGTTTCGCAAGTGGTCGTCGATCGCGCCCGCCGCGAGCCTGTGGCCCTGGTGTTGGGCTCGCGCGTCAGCTCCCAGAGCGGCCACATTACCCAGCTCTGCGTCCATCCCGACTACCGCCGCCTCGGCTTGGCCCGCATGCTCCTCTCCGTCGCCGCCTTCTGCTTCCTGCGCCAGGGCGCTACGGAGATTTCCCTCACCGTGACCGAGGCCAATACCCAGGCCATCGATCTGTATCTAGCCGAAGGGTATAAATGCGCCCACCTTTTCGACGCCGCCGTCTGGGAGCGGCCGAGACGCGCCTAACCCGCCTCGCTTCGTAGTCAAGCCCCATGAACTGGGGAGCGAGAGGCTTCGATTTTTGACTCTGGGAAGGCGCTTATCAGGCGGTCGGGGCTCTACCGCGCGATCAAAAACATCACCCAGCTCAGCACAATCGTCGAGCCCACAAAGAGCACGAAGCAGTAAAGACCGTAGCGGAACATCTTCCGCGGCGTCTCGCGCATGGTGATGCCGAACACGGTCGAGGCGAACAGAGCGAACAGCACCACGGCGGTGAAATGGGAGGGCTGGAACACTAAGATTCTTTCCTCCCCGTGCGCAGGTTGTGGGCGTCCACGGCGGCAATCACGTTCAACAACCCCGCCACCACGATGAACTTGCTGCCGTAATCCTGCGTGGTGATCTGCACCGGAGCCGCGCCCAGGCCCAAAGCCCGTCCGATGAAGAACAACAGCCCGTTGCCCAGATCGCCCACCAGCCCCAGCAGATCAAGAATGTCCTGCGCTCCGGTGAAGAGCTTTCCGTGCATGGCCAATCCCAGCGCAAACATAGCCACAATCGAGCCGGCAAGCAGCAGCCCGCGCATCCACTTGTGGAGAAGGAAATGTCCCGCGCCCGGAACCAGCCATCCCGCGATAAGGGGAAGGTAAACAAACCCTTGGCCGGCGGTCTCTCCCGTCGCAGCGTTCTTCTTCGGCAAAGTTGCCATTCCTTCTTGACTATATCGCACTGCGGCGACAGCCGAAGAACCGCGGATGCCTCGCCCCAAACATTCCGTTGTGGAAGCCTGGTTTTAGAAGGGCGCGAATTCACAAGCCGCAGGAAAGCCCTTGGTTTTTGAAAGAGCGGCTTCAGTCGCGTCTCCACGAGCCTCCGTCCCGCCCGGGTGAATGAAAACCGTGGCCCGCGAACTTGCAGACTCGCTGAACCGCTGATTTGCTGGCTCGCTGAGTTGCTGACTATATTGTTTACGCGCATCGGGGAAGAATCCTCCCGCAGCCAACCTTGCGCGGCGCTCTCAAACTCCGCGCGCGGGAGGGTAATGCGTGTAAATCATAAAACGCCTGAGCGCTAAGGAAACCCGATCTATGCCCCTTCGCCGAGTCGTTCTACTTGCAGTAATTGTCGCTATCATTGGATTCGCCATCGCCGCCGTTTGGTTACACATGCGGGGGGGCCATGCAGGCGCCTTTATCGCCGCGCAGGCCGACGCCGGCAGCGCTCTCTACAGTCAAAGCTGCTCGGGCTGCCATGGAACCGACTTCCAGGGGTCGGGAGACGCGCCTGCCCTGGCCGGGGACGACTTCATGCTCGCGTGGCGCGCGAAGAGGGTCAGCGATCTGGTGGCCAAAATTCACGACACCATGCCTCCCACCAGCCCCGGCGCCCTTAGCAGCGCCGAAGCGGCCAATCTGGCCGCCTACATCCTCGACCAGAACGGGGCCAAACCCGGTCCGTACCCCCTGAACGGTAAGTCCTCGACCGGCGCTCCCCAGATTGGCTCGATTGCCAACGGCCGCCGACCGCCCGCATCCGCACAAAACCCGGCCTTCGCCGGCGGCATCGTGCTCGGAGCCGGCGACAGCGCCACGCACAGCCCGGGGAGCCAGATCGTCGCCGGGGTTCCCTACGGCGTCACGGCGTCGGGCACAGTCCAAAATTATGTGCCGGTGACGGCCGCCATGCTGCGCAATCCGCCCCCCGGCGACTGGCTGATGGCCCGCCGGAACTACCAGGCCTGGAGCTACAGTCCCCTCCATCAAATCAACCGCGACAACGTCAAGAACCTGCGGTTCGAGTGGGCGTGGGCGATGAACGACTCCGGCGCCAATGAGACCACCCCCATCGTCCACAACGGCGTCATGTACCTGGTGAGCCCCAGCAACATCGTGCAGGCGCTCAACGCCAAAACCGGCGATCTCATCTGGGAGTCACGCGTCGGCCCCGTACAGTCGCCCGGTTACGGCGGCATTCGCTCCCTCGCCATCGCCGAGGACAAGGTATTCGTCGCCTCCAGCAACGCGCACATGGTGGCCCTCGACGCCCGCACCGGAAAAATCCTCTGGGATACTCCCGCCTCCGACAAGCCGCACCCTTCCACCAGCGGCGACATCGTCATCGGCGACAAAGTGCTGATGGGCTTGACCGGCTGTCAACGCTTTGACGGCGAGGGCTGCTACATCTCCGCCTTCGACATGCACACCGGCAAGCGGGTGTGGCGCTTCTATACCGTGCCGCGCCCAGGCCAGTTGGGCAGTGACACCTGGGGCAACCTGCCCATGAACCGGCGTGCGGGAGCCGAGACGTGGATCGTGGGCAGTTACGATCCCGATCTCAATCTGACTTACTGGGGCGTGGCGCAGGCGAAACCGTGGAACTTCTTGAGCCGCGACCTGACCCCCAACGACAAGACCCTCTTTGCCGGTTCCACCGTCGCGCTCAACCCCGACACCGGCAAGCTGGCCTGGTATTTCCAACACGCGCCCGGCGAGGGCTTCGACCTCGACGAAGTCTTTGAGCGTGTTCTCGTCGATATCGGCAAAAAGAAAGTTCTTTTTACCGCCGGCAAGCCCGGCATCCTTTGGGAACTCGACCGGACCACCGGCAAATACCTTGGCCACGTGGAAATGGTCCACCAGACGGCGTGGGCCAGCTTCGACGCCGACGGCACGCCGCACTACCGCCCCGACATCCTCGCCATGAAACTGAATCAGCCCATCACCATCTGTCCCAGCACCGAGGGCGGGAAAAACTACCAGGCCATGAGCTACAACCCGCCCACCGGCTACCTGTTCGTTCCCCTCAGCCAGTCCTGCATGATCTTTACGGCGCGCCAAGTCATCAGCGGCGGCAACGGAGGAGATCGCCGCTTTATTCCCATGCCCGGCGCCAATGGCAACATGGGCAAGTTCGCGGCCTACGACGTCAAGACCATGAAAGAAGTCTGGGAGCACCTTCAACACGCGTCGTTTCTCACCGCTGCGCTCTCTACCGCCGGCGGCTGGGTGCTGGTGGGGGACGTGAACCGCACCGTCCAAATCTTCGACACCCGAACCGGCAAAACCCTCTTTGAAACCCGCCTCGGCACCTCCGTCCAGGGCTACCCCATCACCTACAGCGTCGATGGAAAGCAATACATCGCGGTCACGACCGGCCTGGGCGGAGGCAGCCCACGCCTTGCGCCCGCAACCCTTGCCCCCGACATCAAGATTCCCCAAGCCGGCAGCGCCTTGTACGTCTTCGCGCTTCCCTAGGCGCAGGTCCCAGCAAACCCTCTCGCGGCTCGGCAGGGAAGCTGGCGAAAATTCGAGTGATTTCTCGCTTGGCGGCGATACGCTTTTTACCGGCCGCAAAGCCCTAGCCTCCATGCCAAGCATCGTGTCTCGTAAGAATTCCTGCAACAATAAAGCCAGGCGGCGAATGTTCGAATGCAAAGACCGAACAAGCACGCATGGCTGAAGTGGGTTGCGGGCGGCATCGCGCTCGTGCTCGTGATCGTGGCCACCCTTGTCGCAGTAGCCTTACGCCGGGTTGAGCCCATCCTGCGCACCCTCATTGTGGAGCGCCTCGAAGCCCATTTTCACTCCCGCGTCGGGTTGGCGGGCTTCCATGTTTCGCTTCTCCACGGCCTCTCCGCCGAGGGCGATGGCCTGCGCATCTGGCCGCCGAGCTCCGCTCCGGCCGGTACCGGCGGCCCTCCTTCCTCCGGCCCCGCCGCGCCACTCAGCGCTCCGCTCATCCAAATTGACGATTTCCGCTTCCGCGCGCCTCTCCACTACAAATCCGGTCAGCCCATTCGCATCTCTGCCGTGCGTATAAACGGCCTGACCATCGACATTTCGCCGGGTACGCATCTCGCCCACGCCCCGGAACCCACTTCCGAATCAACCCCGCAGCCGCCCGCCTCCTCTACCGACATCCTGCCGCAATTCGAAATCGACAGCATCGACTGCGCCAACGCCCGCCTGATCCTCGAAACCGCCAAGCCAGGCAAGCTCCCCCTCGAATTCGCCATCAAGACGGTCAAGCTGACCCACATAACCCCCGATACCCCTGTCAAATTCGAAGCCGTACTCATCAACCCGCGGCCCAAGGGAACGGTGACCACCAAGGGCAGCGTCGGGCCCTGGGTGGTCAACGATCCAGGCCTCAGCCCCATCGCCGGCGACTACCGCTTCGACCACGCCGACCTGAGCACATTCAGGGGCATTGCGGGCATCCTGAGCTCCACCGGCCACTACCAGGGCGCGCTCCGCGACCTCACCGTCGACGGCCAAACCAACACGCCCGACTTTCGCTTGACCAATTTCGAATCTCCGCTGCCCCTGCGCACCCGCTTTCATGCCCACGTCGACGGAACCAACGGCGACACCTGGCTTGATCCTGTCGACGCCACGCTAGGCCGCTCGCATTTGACCACGGCAGGCCAAATTGTGGGCGTAGCCGACCATCCCGGCCCGCAATACGGCTCCGCGCGTCCACGCGGACGCGGACACGACATCGCCCTCACCATCAACGTCGATCGCGGCCGCATCGAGGATTTTCTTCGTCTCGCCACCCGTTCCGGCGACCCGCTCCTCACCGGCGACCTGCAAATGAAAGCCAAGCTCGACATTCCTCCCGGAGCCGCCCCGGTGCACCTGCGCATGCGGCTTAAAGGAAATTTCCTGCTCGACGGCGCCCAGTTCGCCAGCGCCAAAATCCAGGACCGCATCGGCGAACTCAGCCTGCGCGGCCAGGGCAAACCCAAGCAAGCCAAGAGCACCCAGGCAAGCGATGTGCGCTCAACCATGCAGGGCGACTTCACCATGGCCGCCGGCGTCATTACCCTGCCCAACCTCGTCTACACCGTCCCCGGCGCGGAAATCGACCTGAAAGGCGCGTATGCCATCGAAGGCGGCGCCTTGAATTTTGCCGGAACCGCTAAAATGCAAGCCACGGTCTCCCAAATGGTGGGCGGCTTTGTCGGAGCGCTCCTTAAACCGGCCGACCGCTTCTTCAAAGCCAACGGAGCCGGAACTGAGGTCCCTATCCGCATCACCGGCTCGCGCCAGGATCCCCAATTCGCCGTCGACTTCAAGCGCATCAAGCACACCACCCCGCAAACCCCGGGACAACCAGCCTCGCCCGGGCCATAAACCCCTGGCGCGACCGCATACAGCTCGCCCCCTTCGGCGGCTGCTTCGGCCGACCCGCAGGAAGCGCCAGCCACGCCGCGGTCAACTCCGTGCGCAAGATGTCCGTCTAAAACTGCAATGGATCACATCTTCGGGGTCCTTTCCCGCAAGCTGGGAATTTTGTTGTCGAGGCGCGGGCGTGACCATCGAAAATCGCCTTAATTTCACGCATTGTCCCAGCGCTTCTCGCCGGCGGACCCCGCATTCTGGCCTCGCTCTTCTCTTACTCGCACCCCTCGCTTGTGCGCCGCTTATCCGGTCGCAGAACGCGCACCCCTCGTCGCCCACGTCGCCGTCCATCTCCACCCCCGGCGCCGAGGGATCCACACCAGCTGCCGATCCGGCTGCTGATCCGGTCGCTGATCCTATTGTCGATCCGGCCCCCGGCGATGCCTCGTCGGCGACACAGCGTCCGCCAACCGGCGCAGCCATTCACGGCGTGGTCGCAGGCGCCGACGGAACCGTCTATCAGGGCGTCCACGTCGCGCTCGCCGAAACCGGAACCACGCCGCCGCCACCGCTGGCAACGCAGGTCACTGACGCCAACGGCGCATTCGCCTTCACCAACCTTCGCGCCGGCCCGTTCCGAATCACCCTTTCTTCCCGCGGCTTCATCACCCGGTCGGTCTCCGGAGTCCTGCACGCAGGCGAAAACTACGACGCGCAAACCATCGTCCTGCCGCTTGCCGGGGCCGCAAGCGAAGTCCACGTTACCGCCTCGCGCGTCGAAATCGCCGCGGCGCAACTCAATGTGGAAGAGAAGCAGCGCGTGCTGGGCTTGATTCCGAATTTCTACATCAGCTACGACCCCAACGCCGCGCCCTTAACCTCGCGCCAGAAGTTTCAGCTTGCCTGGCGGTCCTCCATCGACCCCTTCACCTGGGCGGTCACCGGGGCCTTTGCCGGGGCCGAGCAGGCCAGCAACACCTTCGCCGGGTACGGCCAAGGCGCCCAGGGCTACGCCAAGCGTTTTGGAGCCAATTATGCCGACACGTTTATCGCCACCATGCTCGGCGGCGCGGTTCTGCCTGCGCTTCTCAAGCAGGACCCGCGCTATTTCGTGAAAGGAACCGGAACCGTCCGGGCGCGCATCTGGTACGCCGTTGAGACCACCGTCATCTGCAAGGGCGACAACGGTCGCTGGCAGCCGGCCTACTCCTCGATCCTTGGAGGAATCGCGGCAGCCGGAATCTCCAACCTCTACTACCCGCCCAGCGACCGCGAAGGCCTGGAGCTCACCTTCCAGAACGCCGCCATTGGTCTCGCCGAAGGCGGAATCGAAAACCTCTTCCAGGAGTTTCTCGTCAGGAGGCTCACTCCCGCCGCGCGGAAAACCCAAGCCGATGAATAGGCGGCTCGTCCACTCTAACCAACCCCCAAGGCCGCCGCGCGCTATAGCATTTTCACAGACGATGTAGCCCGAAGCCGGGAAGCCGAGCCGACGCGACCAAAAGCGAGTGGCGGCTTTGTGTAATGCGGGAAAGATCACAGTTTCCCTGAAAATGCGGCAAAACGCGTATTAAACGCACTCGCCACTCCCAATCACGCACGATTCATCAGCATCCGCCCCCGTTTTACGGCCCCACCCGCGACGTTCGCGGACTGCCGCTTCCACTGCTTTGATATACTGCCCCACGATTGCAATCGCCGCGCTTGGCGCCTCTTCTGCCGACGACGCGCGCTCGTTAACTCGCTCTTCCGTTTGCCCACTCCAGAGGGACAACCTCATGCGCCCCTTTCGCTGCTCCGCCGCCTTCGCCCTCGCTTTCCTGCCCCTGGCTTTCATTTCCGTCACTCCGGCCGGCGCGCAGGAAAAATACACCCCCATGACTCCTGACATTCCGGAACACTTCACGCCTCCGCGCACCGATTACAACTACACCAAGCGCGTGGTCATGATCCCCATGCGCGACGGCGTCAAGCTCTACACCGTCATTGTGATTCCCAAGGGGGCCGCGCACGCGCCCATTGTGCTTACGCGCACGCCCTATAACGCGGCGGCGCGGGCCAGCGAAGAAAACTCGCCCCACATAATCGACGCCATGCCTTTGGGCGACGACGTCTTCGTGCGAGCCGGCTACATCCGTGTCTACCAGGACGTGCGCGGCAAATACGGCTCGGAAGGCGCCTACGTGATGACCCCGCCACCCACCGGCCCGCTGAATCCGAATGGACCGAACGACACCACGGACGCCTGGGACACCATCGACTGGCTGGTGAGGAATGTCCCCGAGTCGAATGGCAAAGTGGGCATGATCGGCTCCTCCTACGAGGGGTTTACGGTGGTGATGGCGCTTCTCCATCCGCACCCGGCGCTCAAGGTGGCCGCCCCGGAAAGCCCGATGATCGATGGCTGGATGGGCGACGACTGGTTCCACTACGGCGCCTTTCGCCAGATCAATCTCGACTACTTCACCGAGCAGACCACGGCGCGCGGCGAAGGCAAAGCCATTCCGCGCGAGAATTACGACGACTATACGAATTTTCTCGAGTTGGGCTCCGCAGGCGACTTTGCCCGCTACGGCGGACTCGAGCAGCTTCCCTTCTGGCATGAGGTCCATGACAACCCGGCCTACGACACATTCTGGCAGGACCAGGCGCTGGACAAACTTATTGCCCAAGTCCCGCTCACCGTGCCGATTCTTTGGGAGCAGGGTTTGTGGGACCAGGAAGATATGTGGGGCGGGAACCACTCCTATGAAGCCGTCGAGCCCAAGGACACAAACAACGATATGAACTTCCTGGTCATGGGTCCGTGGTTCCACAGCCAGATCAACCGCAAAGGGTGGTCGCTGGGACCCCTGCAGTGGAAAGGCGACACCACGCTCCAGTACCGCGAGGACGTGTTGCTGCCGTTCTTCAACCAATATTTGAAGGATGACGCGCCCAAGGCCGACACGCCGCCCGTGTGGGTGTACAACACGGGCGAAAACCACTGGGACCGCTTCAACAAGTGGCCGCTGAGTTGTGAGAGCGGCTGCCAGTATGCGTCGCGGCCCATTTATCTCCAAGCGGATGGGAAACTCTCCTTCGAGGCTCCGGCGGCGGGCGGCGAGCGCTACGACCAATATGTCTCCGACCCGGCCAAACCCGTGCCGTTTACGGCGCGGCCGTTTTACTACAACGACGAAAACGCCTGGCGAACGTGGCTGGTGCGCGATCAGCGCTTCGTGGACGGTCGTCCGGACGTGTTGACATGGGAAACCGCGCCTTTGACCGCCCCGCTGCATCTCGCCGGGCGGCCCATAGTGCACCTCTATGCCTCGACTAGTGGCACGGATAGCGACTGGGTGGTGAAGCTCATCGATGTGTTTCCGGGCGCGGACGCTTACGACGCGACTATGGGCGGATACGAATTGCCCATCGCCCTCGACATTTTCCGCGGCCGCTATCGCACCAGCTTTGAGCATCCGGAGCCGATCACACCCGACAAGCCGCTCCTCTACCAGTACGGCTTGCCCATGGTGAACCACGTCTTCGAGCCCGGCCACCGGATCATGGTGCAGGTGCAATCGACCCTGTTCCCACTGTATGACCGCAATCCGCAGACGTACGTGCCGAACATCTTCGACGCCAAACCGGGAGACTATAAAAAATCGACGCAGCGCGTATGGTGTACGCCGGGAGACGCGAGCTTCATCAGCCTGCCGGTGACGCCGTCAAAGTGAGCACGCGGGCTCAGGCGGCGGAGGCAGCGGCGGTTTCCAGCTCAGCCCATTCCTTCGCGGCCAGTTTCAATCCGGCTGCGGCAATGTTTTCCTCGAGATGAGCGATGCTGGATGTGCCCGGAATGGGCAGCATCACCGGCGACCGCTGCAAGAGCCAAGCCAACGCAAGCTGCGCCATCGTCGCCCGGTGAAGACCGGCGATGCGGGCGAGCATCTGCGCCGCGGGGTGGTCCGGCTTGAGCAGCTTGCCCGCCGCGATGGGATACCAGGGCAAAAAACCGATGGCGCGCCCTTCGCAGTAGGCGAGCGTCTGTTCGTGCCGCCGGTCGGCCAAACTGTATCGATTCTGGACAGTCACGACCGGCACGATCTTTTCCGCTTCCTCGATTTGCGCAGTCGTGACTTCACTCAAGCCGATATGGCGAATCTTGCCCTGCTCTTGCATGCGGCGGAGCGCGCCAAGTGACTCTTCGAGCGGCGTGCGCGGGTCGATGCGGTGAAGCTGGTAGAGGTCGATGCGCTCCAGCTTAAGCCGGCGCAGGCTCATCTCCACGCACTGGATGAGATAGCCGGCGCGGCCCAGGAACTCGGTCTTGGCGGGACCCTGCCGCGTGATGCCGCCCTTGGTGGCGATGACGAGGCCGGCTGGGTAGGGCGCGAGTGCCTCGCCGATGAGCCGTTCGGCAATCTCGGGGCCGTACGCGTCGGCGGTGTCGATGAGGGTGACGCCCAGTTCGACGGCGCGGCGCAGCACGCGGCGGGCTTCGGCGGGGTCGGCGGGCTCGCCCCAGGCGCCCTCGCCCACCAGGCGCATGGTTCCGTAACCGAGCCGGTGCACGGGCAGATCGCCGCCGATAGTCAATGTCCCGCTGCGGGCGGCACTCGGGGCCGCATGGCTCCCCGGCTTTGTGGATGTTGATGATGGTTCTACGCTCATAGCCAATTCGATGCTAAAGCATGAAGTGGGAACACCAGAGCACGGCGGCCTTGCATCATGCCTGAATGGTTAAATGTCCTCTGAATATGCCGTGGCTCCGCGAGCCGGTATGCGACAATGCGAGGAAATCGAACCCCGGTGTTTTGAGGGAGCGCTAACGCCTGGACGTGCAGAGGCGGCCGATCCGGGTACCGGCGGGAACCGTGCCCCGCCTGCCTGCGTAACTTCAACCGAACAAGGAGAACGCCCATGAGCAGCGCCCCGTATCCTAACCCGCAGGCTCTCTTCTATCAGCAGTACGAATCGGTGCGCCGTGACGAGATTGTCGGCATCTTGCTGGCGCTGTTTCTGGGCACCTTCGGCATTCATCATTTTTATCTGCGCCGCTCCGGCCTCGGCATTCTCTACTGCTGCTTTTTTTGGACCGGCTTACCCGCCATTCTCGGCTTTATCGAGTGCTTCTTCATGCCCGGTCGAGTGCGCGAGTTCAACGCCATCCAGGCCGCGGGAATCGCGGCGGCGTTAGGCATCCCGGTTCCGGGGTGGGACCAGCCGTTTAGCGCGCACGTCCCTTTCCCCGTGCAACCCCCGGCGCTCATCGCTTGCCCGCGCTGCCAGACCACCAACCCACCCACAGCGCGATTCTGTGCCGCGTGCGGAAGCGCACTGTAACAAAGACGCCCGACCTCGCACGTCCTGCGAGGGCGAAAAGCCCATCCGCCGTGCGCATTATGGCTTGCCGAGCTGGTAGGGAACCCCGAAACGGCCGATCTGGATCAACGCCCTGTCCGTAGGCGGCCAGATGTGCAGGCTTTCCACGCGGGTTGTACCCTGAATCCAGCGCGCGGTGGCCGCACCCAAAAAATTCCCGGTCGCGGCCACGTAAAAGCGCACGTTCAGGGCGTCTTCCGCGCCCGCCCGCGTCCAACCGAAGACATAATTCCCCGGCTCGAGTGCGATGCCTCCCACGCGCATGGGGGCCTGCACCATCATGTAGTGCGAGTACTTGCCATCCGCCGAATAGCCGGCGGTGATCAACACCACCCCGGCGATGAAACGGCCGCGGCTATCCACGATGCCCGAGGCGGTCCGCATCTCGGTCTCGATGTGCTCGTCGACCACCAGCGCCCGCGAGGGCAGCACCGACGCCAGTTCGGTTTGTGTGGCCTGCCGCCACTGATCCTTTTGCGCCGAAGCTGGCAGCGGCAGCAGCGCCAGCAAGACTCCACAAGCGATTGCGCCCTTGCGCGATGGGTGGATCATGATTTCGGCTTTCTCAGGGATTCGAGAGGAACAATTCCGCGGCGGATCGCGGTGGTGGCCGCCTGGGTCCGGTCGTTTACGCCCAGCTTGCCCAGCAGGCTGTTGATGTGGGTCTTCACGGTCGCTTCTGAAACTTCCAGCTCGGCCGCGATCTCCTTGTTACTCTTACCATACACAATCTGTTCCAGCACCTGGAATTCGCGCTGGGTCAGGTCTTCCGCGCCCATGCGCTCGGCGAGGCGCTCGGCGATGGCCGGAGGAATGCGGGACCTGCCTGCATGGACGGCCTGGATGGTGGCGATCAACTCTTCGCTGGTCATGCCTTTAAGCAGGTAGGCTTTGGCGCCGGCCTTGAGAGCCCGGTAGATGTCTTCATCGCCGTCATAGGTGGTGAGAACGATGAAGCGCGCCTGGGGCGACTCCACGCGGATGCGTTGAATCACTTCCACGCCGCCCATGCGCGGCAGGCGCAGATCGATCAGCGTAATGGCCGGCTGGTGCTCGCGAAATTGCGCGATGGCCTCGACGCCGTCGGCGGCTTCGCCCACCACCTCCAGGCCGTCAACGGCCTTCAGCAAGGCGACCAGCCCCTGGCGCACCACGTTGTGGTCTTCGACGACGAGGACGCGAATCGTTTCCTGGGTCAACGCCGCTCTCCCGTCTGCTGTCGCGCCTCCCGAGGAGCCGGGGCGCGCAGGCGCACCGTGGTGCCTTCGTCGGGCGCACTGCTCACCTGGAGGGTTCCGCCGATGGCCTCCGCGCGCTCTCTCATGCCGGTAAGGCCAAAATGTCCCAGCAAGCTCTCCGGTGTATGATCCATGGCGCCGCCGCGGCCGTCGTCTCGCACTTCCAACACGATTGCCTCCCCCTCATATTCCAACTGAACGGTCATCTTTTTGGCCTCGGCGTGCTTGTTCACGTTTTGCACCGCCTCCTGGGCCACGCGTAGCAGCTCGCGTTCGGTTTCGGGCGGCAAGGGCCGATAGGCGCCGAAAACGCTAAACCGCGATTCGAGCGCCCCGCTCCCGGCCGCCTCCACAATTCTTCGCATCTTCACCGGCAGTGTAACCTCGCTGGCGTCCTGTGTGCGCAGCGCCCAGATGGATTGCCGGGCGTCGGCCAGACCTTCGCGCACATAGGCCCTCGTCTGGTCCAGATGTTTTGCCGCGTCTTCCAGCTTATTGGCGCGCAGCAATCCGGCCAATACCTCCAACCGCACCGAGATGCCCACATACCCCTGGGCCAGGGTGTCGTGAATCTCGCGCGCAATGCGGCTGCGCTCCCCCAGCACTGCGCGGAACTCACGCTGCGCCATGCGCAGCCGTTGTCGCGGAGCCCACACCATGGCCGCCGCCAGAAGGCCCAACAACAAAGCATAAAACCACATCCTCTCGTAAAAGTGCGGCTGCAATTCGAAGCTGAGGGCGGCGCCGCTCGAATTCCATAGGCCGTCGTTGTTCGCGGCCTGTACGCGAAAAGTGTACTTCCCCGACGGAATATTCGTATAGTAGGCGGTTCGCCGTGCGCCGGCATCGGTCCATTGGCGGTCAAATCCTTCGAGCATATAGCGGTAGCGCACTTTTTGCGGCGCGATAAAGCTTAACCCGGCGTAGTCGAATTCGAAATGCACCCGCCCTGCCGCAATCCTCAACCAAGAGTCTGCTCCATGCAACGGCTGATCGACGTCGTCCACCGCGAACCGCTCCAGCGCCACCGGAGGAGGAACGTTGTCGACGGGAAAGTGCGCCGGATCCACTTCCACCAGTCCCTTGGGCGTGGCGAACCACAGACGCCCGTCGCGCGCGCGCCACGCGGATGGGTGGCTGTTGGTTGCCGTTTCGCGGCTGCGAAGCCCGTCGGCGACCCCGAACTCCATCCAATGGGAAAAGGCGGCCGGGGAAACTCCGCTCATTCCGCCGGCGTCGCCCCGTGCGATGCCGTCGCCAGTAGCAAACCAAAGGCGTCCTTGCGCATCGTCGAGAATGGCGTGAATAGACACCTGCGCCAGTTCGTTGTGCGCAGCGGCAAGGAACTTGTGTCCGTTCCAGAGGTCCCAGCCATGGTCCTGGGTGCCAATCAGCAGGGTTCCGTCGGAGCGCGCCAGAAGAGCCGTCACGACGTCGCTGGAAAGCCCGTTCGCCGTGGTGAAGTTATCGATCTTACCGTCGTGAAGGCGCGACAGTCCCGCCAGCGTCGCCACCCACAGGTCCCCGTGCGCGTCGCGCGTCATGGCTCCAACCAGGTTGTCGCCCAGCCCATTGGCCTGCGTGTAGGTTTCCATCTCCGCGGCTATATTGGGCTCGAGTAATTGGCCGCTTCCCTCCTTCCAGTGGGTTAGCCCGCGCCGGGTCCCGATCCACAGCGACCCATCGCGGTCGACCAGCAGTGAGCGGATGAAGTCGTCGGGTAAGCCGTCGGCGGAAGTAAACGTAGCAACGCCCCCCGCGCGGATCCGATTGAGCCCGTCCGGCGTACCCACCCATAAGTCGCCGTTGGGCGCGGCGGCCAGCGACAGGATCACGTTGCTCGCCAAACCATCCTTAACGGAATAAGCCCTGACCGCGAGGCCGGCCGGAAACAGGCTCGCGCTCGGCGTGCCTTCCTTCGCGCGCAATTCATTCAACCCCGCGTCCAGCGTTCCCACCCAAAGCGTCCCGCTCCGGTCCTCCACCACGGCCGTCGTTTGATCGGAAGAAAGACCTTCCCGCTCGCCGAAAGTGTGAAAGCGCTGATCCCGCAGCACGTGCAACCCGTCCATTTCGGTTCCCACCCAGAGGTCGCCTTCACGGTCCTCCATGAGGGTGAGCACCGACACCGTCGCGAACGGGTCGGTTACCGGCAGGTGTTGCAGCCAGCCGTCAACCAGGCGGGTCAATCCGCTGTTCGTCCCGATCCATAAGCTGCCTTCGCGATCCGCGAACAGCGCCTGGATGCGGCTGCCGGGAATCGCCTTGCCGACCACGAACCGCTCCTCCAGGTCACCGGCGCGAACCACGGCCAGCTCCCTCTTGCTGGCGACCGCCGTTTGCCCGCCGGGAAGCAAAGCCAGGAAGCTGATGCGATCTGGAGCCAGTCCGGACCCCGCCACTGCTTGTCTCCAGTCTGCGCCGGCTGTCCCATCGCCCGGAGTCGCCTGCGTGGCCAAGGCAGGTTCCATCCTGAACCCGCTTTGCCCGTCCCAAGTCATCGCCATCATCGCAGTCTGGCCCGGGCCAGTCTCGGCCCCGACAAATCGCTCTCCATTCATCCGCGCCAGTCCCTGCTCCGTCTGCACCCAGAGCGACCCATCCCCGCCCTCGGCCAACGCCAGGATTCCGTTGCCTGGCAGGCCGTTGCGGGTAGAGAATGTCGTGCTTGTTCCGTTCTTCCATCGCTCCAGGCCATCGCTGGTTCCGACCCAGAGCGCCCCGTCGCGGGTTTCTAGCAGGCAACGGATATCGTCACCGGGCAGCGGCGGTTTGGAGTTGTGATCGAAGACCTGAAATCCGACGCCGTCAAAACGCACCAACCCCGCCTCGGTGCCGAGCCAGAGAAACCCATCCCGGGTCTGCACCAGCGCCTGGACCGAATTCTGCGGAAGACCGTTTTCCAGGACCCACGTCTGCCGGCTCAAGTCAGCCAGCGGCGTGGAGGGCTCGACTGCCCACACGGTCTTACCGGTCGCCACGACCGCCGTGGCGCACCACCATCCGAAAGTTGTTGCGAAGACCCACCGGAAAACCGAACCGGCGATTGCTCCCGCGCGCTTTCTCGCGTTCACCGACCGCCCCCTCCCGGCAATTTGTAAGGCCGAACCCGAGGCGAGCGCGCAGAAGGAGGTCCCTTTTCCTGCGCAGTTCGGGTTGGTGGAGGGTCGGGCCACTCAAGCAAGCGAAAAGAGCCGGTGAACCAACCCGGCCGGTCCAGAATAAACTCCAGGCCTCCACCTTGACCGCAAAGGCGCGAAGAAACGCAGCCGATACCGGATCGCTCCGTTGCTGAGGTGGTGTCCGGTAAGGCGCTTCTCATTCATCGAATCAAAACCATGTAAACCTATGCCTTCCCGTCTCGTCCTCTTCTCCGTAGGAGAACGTCATGAGCATTCAGCCAATTGCGCCGGCTGGCGTCCGGTTTCGCTGCCCTTGCTGCGGATATAGAACCCTGGACGCGCCTGGAAGCATGGCTCTTTGCCCCGTCTGCTGGTGGGAGGACGACGGCCAGGAAGACGACGACGCCTCAGAGGCGCGCCTGACCGTAAACGGCCAACTCAGTCTCAGCGAGGCCCGCGAGTACTTTGCGCGGTTTGGCGCATCCCACCCCCGTTTTCTACCCTACGTGCGCAAACCCCGGCCCGAAGAAGGGTGACAATCTACCTGGCTCTAAAACGCCGCTCGCGTTGCTCCGCTTTCTCAGTGCCCTCCTGCCGGTTTGACCCTGTCCGCCGTTCCCCTTACCATGAGACATGGTATTTCCCCTGCCACGCGGCATTGCTTCTGGATCGAGCGGAAGCCCAATGCGGGACCCGACATGATGGCTGCGACGCGCCTTCCGGAAAGCGCGGCAGGTCAGCCCGCTCAGCAGGAAAGACCGGTCGTCCCTTAAGCAGCGCGGCATTTTGATCGGCGCGGGAAGCGCCGGGAAGGCGAAACGTTGAGTTCCACGAGCACCCTCGCAAACAACCCTGAGCCGGAAACTACTGAGAAGACGGGAGCAGACCACGAACACGAAGGCCAGGAGCACGATCACCAGCACGGGCCGGTGCTCAACCCGGAATGCACCCGCGAACTCCTGATCGACGTTCCTGCCGAAGAGGTTTCTGCCACTTACAGCAAGGTGGCCGGCAAATACAGGAAGCTGGCCAAAATTCCCGGCTTCCGGCCCGGCAAGACGCCGGAGACGGTCATTCGCCGCCGTTTTGCCGCCGAGATCCGCAAAGAGGTGATCGACACCCTGTTGCCCGAGCGCTTTAACCGCGCGGTTCGGGAGCAGGGTGTGCGGCCCATCGGGCAGCCCCAAGTGCTCGAAATGGCCGTCGACGACGGCGCGCCTTTTCACGTCAAGGCGGTTTTCGAATACATCCCCGATTTTTCCATCGAAGGCTACCAGAGCGTCACTGTGGACAAGCCTTCCTCAGAGGTCAGCGAAGAGGAGTTCGAGGCCGAAATCGAGCGCCAGCGCGAGATTCGCGCCATCATGGAGCCGATGGAGGAAAACCGGCCTATCCAGGACGGCGACTGGGTGCAGATCAGCTACAAAGGCGAGGTTGAAGCCGCGCCCCAAGCTGCTTCTGAAGCCCCGCCCGAAACCGGCGCCGAGACCCCTGTCGTCCCCAAGCCCATCACCGGCGAAGATGTGATGGTGGAAGTGGGCGGCAAAAACACCCTCGCAGCTTTCAGCGAAGCTCTCCGGGGAGCCGAGTCTGGGCAGGAATTGAAGGCCGAGGTGGTGTATCCGGCCGACTACTCCCACGGCGATCTCGCCGGCAAATCGGCGGCTTTTGACATCCAGGTCAAGGCGGTCAAAAAGCGAATCCTGCCGGAGCTTGACGACGCCTTCGCCAAAGAGATGGCGTACAACGACTTAGGGGAGTTCAAGAACTACGTCCGCGAGCGCATGGAAGACCGCAAAAGACGCGAGGTGGAGTCGGAGACCAAAGAGCGGCTTTTCGCGGCCCTCGCCGAGCGCTTTACATTTCCGGTTCCCGAGTCGCTGGTGCAGGAGCAGATCGACTTGCGCCTCGACCGCGGTTTGCGCGCCTTGGCGGCCCAGGGGATGGAGCCCAGCCAGATGCGCAAGCTCGACTTCACCCGACTGCGCGCGGCGCAGCGTGAGAGCGCTCTGGTCGAAGTCATAACCCAGATTCTCCTTGATCGCATTGCTGGTGAAGAAAACATTACGGTAGGCGAAGAGGAAATGGACCATGAATTGCACCTTCTCGCAGTCCGCTCCCGCGAGCCTCTCGATACCCTGAAAGTGCGATTGACCCAGGATGGCGGGCTGGCTAGAATTCGAGAACAGTTGAGGCGGGATAAGACCGCGTCCGCGCTTTACGAACGCCTGCCGGGCTGAACCACGGCTTCTAGCTGCTAGCTTCTAGCCGCCAGCCGGGCATGGCATGCGCCCGGGCGTGAGGAGAACAAGAAGCAAGTTTGGAGCTAGGGGCTAGAAGCTAATAGCGAGGAGCTGACTAAAGATGGCTTTAGTTCCCATGGTGGTTGAGCAGACGAGCCGGGGCGAGCGTGCCTACGACATTTATTCCCGTCTGCTTCGCGACAACATCATCTTCCTGGGCACGCCCATTGACGATCAAGTGGCCAATCTCATCGTCGCTCAAATGCTTTTCCTTTCCGGCGAAGACCCGGAAAAGGACGTGCAGCTTTACATCAACTCCCCGGGCGGCTCCATTACCGCGGGGCTGGCGATTTACGACACCATGCAGTTCATCAAGAACAACGTGGTCACCTATTGCATCGGCCAGGCGGCGAGCATGGGGGCCTTTCTGCTTCTGGCCGGAAGCAAGGGCAAGCGTTTCGCTCTTCCCAACTCGAGAATTCTGATCCATCAGCCGTCGATGGGCGGTTTAAGCGGGCAGGCCACGGACATCGATATTCAGGCGCGCGAAATTCTGCGCATCCGCGAGATTACCAACAAACTGATGGCCCGGCACACCGGCCAGTCCCTGGACCGCATTGAGCGCGACGTGGAACGGGACTTTATTATGACGGCGCAACAAGCCAAGGACTACGGCATCGTCGACGAGATCATCGACCGGCCGCGCACGTAGACGGCCGCAACAGATTGGAATATGCTCGTCCAATAGGAGCACAAAAATGAAAACCCGGACCGGGCCGGAAGAAGCGCTTCGCTGCTCGTTCTGCCATAAATCGCAGGACGCCGTAGCCAAGCTGATTTCGTCGCCCAGCGACTACCCTCGCGCTTATATCTGCGATGAGTGCGTGGCCGTCTGCAATTCGATTCTTGAGGACGACCGTGGCGAGGCTGCTCCGGCAACCGTGGCGGGTCACCTCCCCAAGCCCCAGGAAGTGAAGAGCTTCCTTGACGATTACGTCATCGGGCAGGACCAGACCAAGAAAAAACTTGCCGTCGCCGTGTACAACCACTACAAGCGCGTGCAGATGAACCGCATGCGCAATAATGAGGTCGAACTCACCAAATCGAACATTCTGCTCATCGGGCCTACCGGCTCGGGCAAAACGCTCCTTGCCCACACGCTGGCCAAAATGCTCGAAGTGCCCTTTGCGATCGTGGACGCCACCACGCTGACTGAAGCCGGGTACGTCGGTGAGGACGTCGAAAACATCATCCTCAAGCTGCTGCAAGCCGCCGACGGCGATGTGACGCGCGCCCAACAGGGCATTATTTATATCGATGAGATCGACAAGATCGGCCGCAAAGACGAAAACCCCTCCATCACCCGCGACGTTTCCGGCGAAGGGGTGCAACAGGCGCTGTTGAAGATTCTCGAAGGGACGGTGGCCAACGTTCCTCCGCAGGGTGGGCGCAAGCATCCGCACCAGGAATTCACCGCGGTCGACACCACCAACATTCTCTTTATTTGCGGGGGAGCGTTTGTGGGCCTGGAGCGAGTGGTGGGCCGCCGCGTAGGCAAGAAAGCGCTGGGCTTTAGGGCAGCGGACGCCGAGGCCGAGACCACCGTGTTCCAGACCCATCGCGACACGGAGTTGCTGCGCCGCACTGAGCCTCAGGACCTCATCAAGTACGGGCTCATCCCGGAGTTTGTCGGCCGGCTGCCAGTGATGGGCGTGCTCGACGAGCTGGACGAACCCGCGCTCATCGACATCCTCACCAAGCCGCGCAACGCCATTCTGAAGCAGTACCAGCGCCTCTTTGAGTACGAGAACGTGCGCCTGCACTTCACCCAGGAAGCCACCTGCTCCATTGCCCGCGAAGCCTTGGCGCGCAAAGTGGGCGCGCGCGGGTTGCGCATGATCCTCGAGGAGCTGATGCTCGACCTGATGTACCATCTGCCTTCGAACAAGCGCGTCCGCGACCTCGAGATTACGAAAGACATGGTGGAGCGCAGGGATCTCTCGCTCTGCCTGCTCGAAAAGGCGGGATAATCTCCGCTCAAGCAGGATCCAAGACCACGCCCCGGGTTTCGCAGGATTCCTGGGGCGTTTTCTTTTGCCGCAGAATCAACCTCATCCGCTCCGAGCTTCTATTCTGGAGCCGTCCGAGCCCATCAGGAAATGCCTGCGACGGGAGCCTCGGCAAGAGGCGCTTTCTCGGGCTTTTTGAGCAGCGCGGGCGAGGGAGTTTCGAGCGCCCCGAGAATCTGCGACGCAAGCTGGCTCACACTTCCGGCGCCGAGGGTCAAAATCAGGTCGCCCTCGCGCGCGGCGCCCATCACCGTATCCACGGCCGCGGCGAAATCCGGCGCGAACGCGACGCGTGGGCCCACAATGCGCGCCGCCAAACCTTCTCCCGTGACGCCGGCGATGGGCTCCTCGCTGGCCGCGTAAATGGGCAGCACCACCACGGTGTCGGCATCCCGGAACGCATCGGAAAACTCGTCAAGGAGATCCAGAGTCCGGGAGTACCGGTGGGGCTGGAAGACCACATGAATCCTGCCGTGGCCAGACTCGCGGGCAGCTGCCAGCGTCGCCCGGATCTCGGTGGGGTGGTGGCCGTAGTCGTCCACCACCGTCACCCCGCGCGAGGCGCCGAGATGTTGAAAACGCCGGTCCACGCCGCGAAAGTGCGCCAAACCCTCGGCGATCTTCTCTGGTGACACTTCAAGCTGTCGCGCCACGGCCACCGCGGCTGTGGCGTTCAGTACGTTGTGCCGCCCCGGCACGTGCAGTTCGAAAGGACCCAGGAGGCCTCGGGACGTACTCACCTGGAAACGGGAAAGACACATTTGCGTTTTCGCGTTGAGGAATTCAAGCTGAAAGTCGGCTTCGGGCGCCGCGCCATAGGTGAACACGCGCCGCCGCGCCCGCGGCAAAATCGCCTTCAGCCGCGGATCGTCTACGCAGGCTGTCACCGCCCCATAAAACGGCACGCGGTCCATGAAGTCCAGAAACGCCTGCTCCACGTCGGCCATGTCGTGGTAGCAGTTCATGTGCTCGCGATCGAGGTTGGTCACCACGGCCAGAATCGGCGAAAGCTTGAGAAACGAGCGATCGCTCTCGTCGGCCTCGGCCACCAGGTATTGGGTCGTGCCCAGCTTGGCGTTCGAGCCCAGCGCGTCCACCCGCCCGCCGACAACCACCGTGGGATCGAGACCGGCTGCGGCCAACACCGCAGCCACCATCGAAGTGGTGGTGGTTTTGCCGTGCATCCCGGCGATCGCGATGCCGTATTTGAGTCGCATCAGCTCGGCCAGCATCTCCGCGCGCTGAATCACGGGAATCTTGCGCTCATGCGCCTCGCGCACTTCAGGATTGCTCGCGCTCACGGCGGAGCTGGTAACCACCACAGTGGCGCCCGCCACGTTCCCGGCCGCATGACCCTCATAGATGGTCGCGCCCAGCTTCGCCAGCCGGTCGGTCACCGCGCTCCGCCGCAGATCGGAGCCCGAAACCTTCATCCCCAGGCTGAGCAGGATTTCGGCAATGCCGCTCATGCCGATGCCGCCGATGCCAATAAAGTGCGCGTGCTGAAGGGTCGCGAACATGCCGGGTGAAGTTCTAGGGTACCACCAGCGGCTGGCGCTCACAGGTCCGAGACCTGCCCTGCGCGCGCCGGCGCCGAATCCGCCATAAACCCCAATCGCGCCAAAAGTTGCGCCAATTTATTTTCGCTGGGACTCCGCAACCTTTTGAAAGCGCTGTGTTTACAAGGACATGAACGGCGTTCCGGAAGGCGGCCACGAGCTGGCTTCCACCGGGCGGCACCGGAGCCGCCCAAGCGCGAACGGGCCGGCCGGAATGGAGGGTTTATGGGCAGCATGCGGAATTGGATGTTGGGTGCGGCAATCGCGGCGGGCGCATTGGGCATGGCGGCGGCGCCCGCGCAGGCGGCTGAATTCGGAGTCTACGTCGGCGGACCGGCAGCTTACGTTCCACCTTGCCCTGGATCGGGTTATGTGTGGGTGGCCGGCTATTACGCACATGGCTACTGGGTGCCCGGCTACTGGAACTTCCGCGGCGTAGGCGCGCGCGTAGGCGGTCCTTTCGTCCGTGGCTACATCGGGCCGGAGCGTGGCCGGGTTTTCTACGGGCATCCGGTTCCGGAACGCCACTTTGACCATTTCCGCAGGTAGTCCCAAACGCCTTCCTCTACCTACTTTTCACGGCCTGCTTACGCCGCGGTTCGGAGGCGTAAACAGGGCTTGGCCTCTCCGAAACTGGAGAGGCCTTTTTGTTGCTGTCAAGCCCGCCGATCTGGGAACCAGGATCCCGGATGTAAACTTGGCGGAATGAGCAGCAATCCGGAGTGTAAGGTCATGCATGCCGTCCGGGGTTCGAGGGCAAAGGCTTTGGTCCTCGCCCTTTTAATTGTGCATTTTTGCGGATTGGCGGCGAAAGCCGAAAGCGCAAAAACGCAATTTGTGTTGCGCAATGCGCGCCTGGCGGCTCGATTTGAAGTGGCGCACGGCGGGCTGCGGATAGTTGGAATTGATGATTTGAGGAGCGGGGCGGTGTTGCGACCAGGCGAGGTTTTCAGCCTCCAGTTCGACGATGGAAGCGTGCTTGCGGCTTCGCAAATGCACTTGGCCGCTGCGCCGGTTGAATTACGCATTTCACCCGACCTTAAAGCTTCGCGACAAGCGGAACATCTTGCCGGGAGCGAGATTTGTGCGGACCTCAGCGCCAAGAGCCGCGGGCTGACGGCTCACTGGTGTGCGATTCTGCGCGCCGGTGCGAATGATCT
>JASHTU010000010.1 GCA_030040395.1 Acidobacteriaceae bacterium | reverse complement strand
GCTTCATGGGCGGCAGCTTCTTCTCGATGTACTCCCGGACACCGACATTCTGGAGGCCAATCGCGTTCAACATGCCGCCCACGGTCTGGACGATGCGCGGCCGGGCGTGGCCGGCCATGGGTTCCAGGGAGATTCCCTTTGTGACAATTCCGCCCAGGCGCTCCAACGAGACGATTTCCTCGAACTCGACTCCGTAGCCAAAAGTTCCGCTGGCGGCGATGACCGGATTCACCAGCTCCAAGCCGGCAAATGTGACTTTCATGTCAGGTCTCACGCGCGGCGATTTCCTCCCCGGCCATGATACTAGGCCGTGACCGGGTGATTTCGCGTCCCTCCACCCGTTCAGCAAAAACAAATATGCCGCAAGGATGGGCGCCCGGCCGCGGTTTGCAGGTGACGAAAGATTGGACGCAGAGGCACGAAAAAGGCAGGCTAAGGGCGAAGCTGTTAACCTGAGAGAATGAAATTTGGAGTTCTGGTCTTTCCCGGCTCGAATTGCGACCAGGATACCTACAATGTCATCGCGAATGTGGCGCGCCAGCCGGTTGTCTACCTCTGGCACGACTCCGAGGATCTGGCGGGAGTGGATGCGATTCTGATTCCCGGCGGATTTTCTTACGGTGATTACCTGCGCACGGGGGCGATAGCGCGCTTTTCTCCCGTCATGCAATCGGTGAAGCGGTTTGCCGCCGGGGGTGGGCTGGTGCTGGGCATATGCAATGGATTCCAGATTCTGACCGAGTCGGGAATGCTGCCTGGGGCGCTGATGCGCAACGCCGGGCTCCGGTACATTTGCAAACCGGTTCATCTCCGCGTAGAAACTGTGAACAGCCCGTTCACCAACCAACTTCACAAGGGCCAGGTGCTCGAGATGCCGATCGGGCACATGGAGGGGAATTACTTTTGCACCGCGGAAGAGCTGGCGCGGCTTGAAGCGGAGGACCGGATCGCCTTCCGTTACGCAACGCCGGGCGGCGAAACGATGGTTGCGGCTAATCCGAACGGGTCTTTAGGCAATATTGCGGGCATTCTCAATGAGACCAGGAATGTTCTGGGGATGATGCCGCATCCCGACCGGTCAAGCGAGGAACTGCTGGGATCGGCCGACGGCCGCACGATCTTCCACTCGATGGTAGCGGCATTGGCAAGTCATTGAGATGGTTGGACTTCCACGGGGCGTAAAACATTGATCGACATTCATCACCACTTGCTCTACGGCTTGGACGACGGATCGCCCGATCTCGAGTCCTCCCTAGCCATGGCGCGGGAAGCGGCGCAGGAGGGGGTCACGCAAATTGTCTGCACTCCTCACGCCAACGATGTCTATCCGTACCATGAAGAGCTGATCCGGGCGCGGCTGGCGGAGTTGCGTGAACGGCTCGAAGGGGTGATGGAATTGAGCCTGGGGTGCGATTTCCACCTGTCGGCCGAAAATATCCATGACGCCCTCGCCCATCCGTTGCGCTATTCGATCGACGGCAAGGGCTACCTGCTCATCGAATTTCCCAACCAGATCATTCCCCCGGGAATGGCGGAAGCCATGTTCAAGCTGCGCGCGGCTGGCTACACGCTGGTGGTGACGCACCCGGAGCGTTATCCTGTGGTGCTGCGGCAGCCGGATCTGTTGAGCGAATGGATGCGCAACGGATGCCTGATTCAGGTGACCGCCGGTTCCTTGTACGGGCGCTTCGGCAAAGCGGCGGAGGCTTTTGCGAACGAGCTTCTGGAACGTAATTGGATTCACTTCGTGGCTACCGATGCGCACAATCCTCTGCGGCGGCCGCCGCACCTGAAAAAGAGCTACGAATACGTGACCAAGTGGGCCGGCCAAGAGACCGCGCAGCGGTTATTTGTCTCCAATCCGCAGGCGGCTATCGCGGGAGCGCCGCTGCCGCCGCATCCCGATCCCATCGGATTGTGGGACAATGAGCCGCTGAAATTCAACACCCGACGCTACTCTACCGAACGGACCCCCGCTCCCCTCGAGCAGGCTTCGGGAACCGAGGACAATGAAGATTTCAAGAACATCCCCAGAGGTTTCTGGAGCCGCATCTTTTCGCGCTAGCGCAAAGTGAACAGAATACTTTCCTCCGGGAATGAAGCCCCTAATTTGGCTGGACAAGGATACGGGGCGGCTCAAGTCATGCCCGGAAACAAGTCCGGTACAATTCAGTTTCCTCCACAACGCATAAAACCGCTCTCATTTTGCCCCACCCGGCAGATGAGGAGTTTTGAGTTCCGGCCGAAGTTTGGCTCAAACATTTAACCTTGGGAGCACCGGAACCATGAGTTTGGCAAACCGGGAGACTTTCCTCAACCTTTTGGAGCACTGACTCGTCTACTCGATTAGAGACGACAAACTCAGGCTTGGCATAAGAGAAATTTGGCCCGCTGGAGAAGGATTTATGAAGGGCGAATTCGGGATGCGCCTTGCGAAGTGGCGCCCGGCGTCAGCAGTCTTGGCGGCGCTGCTGCTGGCCGCGGCCATGGTTCACGCGCAGGCGGCGCCGCATCTGCTGGGCACGGTGACCGCCCTGAGCGGCAACACGATCACCGTGAAAACCGCGCAAGGCGAGGAGAAAGTTGACGTGCCGTCCACGGCGCAATTGAAGCGCATTGAGCCGGGACAAACGAATTTGAACGCCGCCGTGACGATGCAGTTCAGCGAACTGGCCGTGGGCGACCGGGTGCTGGTGAACCTGGATCCCAATGCCTCCTCTCCGCAAGCTTTGCGGGTGGTCGCCATCAAGCAGTCGGACGTGGAGAAGCAGCGCGAAGCGGAGAAAGAAGAGTGGGCGCACGGCGTAGGCGGCTTAGTGAAGAGCGTGGATCCTGCGGCCGGCGCGATTGTGCTGGCGGCCGGCGCAGGTCCGGCGCCGAAGATGGTGACCATTCACACCACGCAAGCGACGGTCCTGAAGCGCTATGCTCCGGCTTCAGTGAGTTATGCCATGGCGCAGCCCGCGCCTTTCGACACCATCCACGTGGGCGATCAGTTGATGGCGCGCGGCACGCAGAACGCCGACGGCTCACAGTTGGACGCGGCTGAGGTGGTTTCGGGCAGCTTCCGCAATATCTCGGGGACCGTCAGCACGGTGGATGCGGCCAATTCGAGCCTGGTGGTGAAGGACCTGGCGACTAAAAAGCAAGTGACCATTCACTTCACTGCAGAGACGCAGATGCGGCGCTTGCCGGAGCGCATGGCGCAGTTTCTGGCCGCGCGGCTCAAAGGCGATGCGGCCGGCGGACGCGGCGGAGGAGCCAGCGGTGGGGGCATGCGCGCGAGGGGAGAGACGGGCCAGGGCGGCGAAAGCGGAGGCGGAATGGATCCGCAACAACTTTTGAGCCGCGCGCCCATCATTCATCTTGCCGATCTTCAAAAGGGTGAAGCGGTGATGCTGGTGGCCACGCAGGGCGACACAGAAGTCACCGCCATTACCTTCGTCGCGGGCGTTGAGCCGCTGCTCGAGGCTCCGGCCAGCCAGAATTTGCTGGCCAACTGGAGCATGGGCTCAAGCGCACCCTCGGGCGACGCGGGAGAGCCGGCAGAAGCTCAGCCGTGAAGTCGCAACGATTCTCAAAGGAAGCAGGTGAGGTTCGGTGTCTTTAAGATTGTATTACCTTATTCATTATGTCATTGCCTTGGCGTTTTGCCTGGCGGCCATTGCGGCGCACGCGCAGTCGGCGCCGGTCGCAGGCGCGTTGCGCGGGCACGTCACCGATCCGACTGGAGCTTTGATCCCCGGCGCACAGATTACGGTGAAGACGGCGCAGGGAGCGGTGGTGGGAACGGCAACGGCGGACGCGGCCGGCGGCTACGTGGTGCGCGGGCTGGCGGGGGGAAGCTACGTTGTGGAAGCCGATTTTCAAGGCTTCGCCCATTATGTGTCCATTCCGATTTCGCTTGAGGCCGGGCAGACGAAGACGTTCGACCTCAAGATGGCGGTCGAGGGAGCGCAACAGCAGGTGGAAGTGACGGCGGAAGGAGCGCCCCAAGTGAGCACGGAAGCCGGCGCCAACGCCAGCGCGGTGGTGCTCAAGGGCAAGGATCTCGACGCACTGTCTGACGACCCAGACGAGCTTTCCAATGAATTGACAGCGCTGGCCGGGCCCTCCGCGGGTCCGAACGGCGGCCAAATTTATATCGATGGATTTACCGGCGGGCAATTGCCGCCGAAATCGGCGATCCGCGAAATTCGCATCAACCAAAACCCGTTTTCCGCGGAGTTTGACCGGCTGGGCTACGGGCGGATCGAGATCCTCACCAAGCCCGGCACCGACAGCCTGCACGCGCGATTCTTCGGCATGGGCAACGACAGCGCCTTCAACACCGGCAATCCTTTCACGAAGGTCATTCCGCCTTATCACAGCATCATGCTGAATGGAACGGTAAGTGGACCGCTGTCGAAGTGGGCTTCGTTCTTTGTTAGCGTGGAAGAGCGCAACAATCAGGACGCCAGCATCTACAACGCGAACACGGCGGTTCTGAGCGGTGGGACCTACATCCCGGGCCTGATCACCGGCGGCCTCTTCAGCCCGGAGACCCACACCGCCGTATCCCCCCGCATCGACCTCCAGCTGGGACAGAAGAACACGCTCACGCTGCGCTACCAGTTCTGGCGCCAGAATGTGACCGGGCAGATCGGCCAAACCGCTCTGCCCACGCAGAACGCGACGTTGGACACGGTCGAGAACACCTTCCAGCTTGACGATACGCAGATAATCAACGACCGGATCGTCAATGAGACGCGCTTCGAATATCGCCGCGGCTTCAACTCCGAAACACCGGTGAGCACGGCTCCGACAGTCGAGCTTCCCAATTATTTTTCGGGCGGCGGCAACGCAGCGCAGTCTTCGAGCGGCCACACCGACCACTATGAATTGCAAAACTTCACCACCATGACGGCAGGAGCGCACGCCATTAAATTCGGCGTGTGGATGCGCGACAATCGCCAGGCGACTTCGACCGACTCGAATTTCAACGGCACTTTCAATTTCCCCTCGCTGAACGCCTATATTGACACTTTGAATGGATTGGCGGCGGGCCAAAGCGTGGCGCAGATTGCAGCTGGTTGCCCGGCGGGCCAGGTCTGCACGCCCAATAAACTCACTTACACCACGGGCCCGATTGCGTTTCAAGGCAATTTGTACGACTCGGCGCTGTTTTTCCAGGACGACTGGAAATACAGTCCCTTCCTCACGCTGTCAGCCGGCCTGCGCTGGGAGGCGCAGAACCATGTCGCGGACCACAGCGATTTCGCGCCGCGGCTCGCATTTGCTTACGCGCTGGACGGGCACAAGAATAGCCATCAGGCCAAGACCGTGCTGCGCGGTGGCCTCGGTTTCTTCTACGACCGCTTTCAGATTCAGGATTTGATGAACCTCGAGCAATACAACGGCACGCTGAAGGGGCAGACGCAGACGGTCATCACCAACCCGACCTGCTTCGACGCGAGCAATTTGCAGAACGCTCTCAACCAAGGCTGCATTTCGGCCGGAGCGGCGGCATCGTCGGCGCCGCAGATCTACGCGGTCTCTCCCACCTACCGCTCACCGTATTCGGAGCAGCTCGGTGTGGGTGTAGAGCGGCAACTGACGCGGACCTCGACACTCACATTCACCTATCTGCATTCGTTCGGTGCACACCAGCTTGTGGTGCGCGACTCGAACGCTTTCCTGCCTTTGGCGGGAACCTTTCCGCCGTTTTACAACGCCACGACCGGTCCGCGGCCCAACCCGAATCTGGGCATCGTGGACCAGTACTATCCCGAGGCGGTTTACAAACAGAACCAGTTGATCGTGAACATCAACGCGCAGTTTACGCGCAATTTCGGCGTCTCCGGTTTTTACAACTTGAACAATGCGAACTCCGACGGTGGCAATGGTTCGAATCCTTCCAACTCCTGGGACCTGAGCCAGGACTACGGTCGCGCCTATTTTGTGCATCCGCAAATGGTATTTCTCATGGCGAATTACAGCGGTCCGTGGGGCATTACATTCAACCCGTTCCTCGTCGCGCAAGCCGGAAAACCATTCAGCGTCACCACCGCGACCGATCTTACCGGAGACAATTTCTTCGACAACCGGCCTGCATATGCAACCGCGTCCTCCGATCCGGCTAACGTCGTGCAAACCAACTTTGGCGCGCTCGACACCAACCCGCAACCGGGTGAGGCCCTGATGCCGAGCGACGTAATCTATGCACCCGCTGCTTGGGCGATGAACCTGCGCCTGAGCCGCTCCTTCGGCCTCGGCCCCACGACCGAGTCGGCGGGCGGTCCAAGGCCGGGCGGTGGCGGGCCTGGCGGCGGTGGACCGCGGGGACGCGGTTTCGGCGGCTTCGGCGGACCGATGGGCGGCGGCGGATTCCGCGGCGGCATGTCCAACACCGGCCACAAGTATTCGCTCACCTTCAGCGCCCAGGCATTGAATCTTTTCAACGCCATCAACTACGGCACGCCGTCGGGAACCATCGTTCCCACGCTCGACTCCACGACAGGGCTGTATGGGCCGGGTTCGCGGTTTGACGTCTCCACGCACCTCGCCGGCGGAATGTTTGCTTCTCCGTCCGGCTCGGCGGCGCGCCGCATCTTCTTCCAGGCGTTTTTCTCGTTCTGATTTTTCCATTTTGCTCAAGAGAGACGATGGCTGGGGCTTTACAGCGTTTTCGATTCTGCTCTTTACAGAAACCGGGAAGCTGAGTGGCGTTTTCCTTAAGCAAACGCCACCTTGCACTATGCCACAATGGCAAGATTTGAATCGAAAACGCTCTAGCTCCGGCCGCTTTCTGTTGGGGCGCGCAGCTCCAAGCCGTAAAGCGCTTCCCAGTCTTCGGCGCGTCGATCGATGCTGAAGAACTCTGCAATGCGTTCGCGCGCTGCCCTGCCCAGCGCCCGGCGAGCCGATGCGGGCTGGCGCATCAGATCGAGCATAGCCGCGGCGAGCGCGCCGGAATGGCGCGATGGAACCAATGCGACGGCATCGCCTGCCAGTTCGCGGACCCCTCCGACATCGGTAGCCACAAAGGGTTTCTCCATGGCCATGGCTTCGCCCAGAGCCAGAGGCATCCCCTCCCACGCCGACGACAACACGAACGCGTCGGCAGCGTCGAGCAGGGCGGGAAGATCGCGGCGCAGGCCGAGCCAATGAACGGCATCATTGGCTGGGAACCGGGCGGAAGTCGCGTTCGTGGCCGATGGTGTTGGCTCAGACGCGCCGTTGACGGCTGCGCCGGCGATCCAAAGCTGGGTTTGGGGGAAGGCTGCACGCACCTCAGCGAAGGCGCGGAGGAGATTGGGAAAATCCTTGGCGGGCACAAGACGGCCGGCCGCCAGCCAGATAAAATCGCGATTCGCGTGCATGCGGGCGCGCATCTCTGCACGGCGCA
>JASHTU010000142.1 GCA_030040395.1 Acidobacteriaceae bacterium | reverse complement strand
TCCGCGTGTTTTGGGATTTCGGCCAGCCAGGGCCGCTCGCCGGTAGTGGTTCTGCGCGAAGCCGAGCAGGCGCTCCAATGGGCCAAGGCCGCCGGGCCGGAGTCCATCCAGACCTTCGGAGCCTCCGAGCATCCCGCTCCGGCGCCCGTCACCTTCCTCTCGGGAACCTCCGGGGATGAACTTCTGGCGTGGTAGCTGAGGCGCCCGGTCGGGCGCAAATTGCCGAGCGTTGAAAGAATGCGTCGACGCCGTCGTCCAAGCGGATTCCGGTTTGCGCCTCTCGTAAATTTCGGCCTCCGGAATCCATGAGCAATCAGCTCGCCGCAACCATCCGCTCAGACCCCGCTTTTTCAGGCGCATCGGCCAGGAATTGCCGAAACACCTCGTTCGAAATCAGCCGCCCCCGCGCTGTCAGCCGCACGGTCTCGCCGTCGAAGTCCGCCAAACCCTCCTCTAAGAGGCCGCGAACCGTCTCTAAAGCCGGCGCAACCAGCGCCTGCCCAAATTCCCGCTCCAGCGCCGTCACATCAATTCCTTCGTTCATCCGCAACCCCAAAAACCACGCCTCCTCGTGCTGCTGCTCCGCCGATAGCCAGTCTGTTTCCAATGGCTGGGGTCCGGCGAGATAGGCCTTCAAGTCGGCCGTTGTGGAGGTGCGCACCACGCAGCCGTGCCTCGCCGGCTCCGCGCCGAACCCTGAGTCGCAAGCCGCGCCCAGCATGGAGGAAGCATCGAGCCCTACCCCCAGGTACGGCTTGCGCTCCCAATAGCGGCGATTGTGGCGGGACGCCCACCCCGCACGGCAGAAATTCGAAATCTCGTACTGCCCGATCCCTGCTTTCTCCAGCCGCTCGATCGCCCGCTCGTACATCGCCGCAATGGCATCGTCGCACGGGACCAGCCCGGCGTGATACCGCGTTCCCGCGGTGAGCATCTCCCGGCCCAGGCGCGAGTCTTCGTCCACTTCCAGCATGTAAATGCTGGCGTGGGGAACGCCGGAGTCCACCAGCGCCGCCAGCGACTCCTCCCACGAGGCAAAACTTTGTGTGGCTAGCCCCGCAATGAGGTCGATGTTCAGATTCTCGATGCCCGATGCGCGCAGGCGGCGGAGATCGGCCTCAACCTTGGCCCGGTTGTGCAGCCGGCCGCTGAGTCGCGCCTCGCGGTCGACGAACGACTGCACGCCCAGGCTCACCCGGTTCACGCCCGCCGCTGACAACGCCGCCAAAGTCTCATCGGCCAGTTGGCCCGGCGCGCACTCCATGGTGATTTCAGCATCGGGCTCAATGTCAAACTCGCAGCGGATGGCGCCAAACAGCCGCTCCAGGAGCGCAGGCGCGAGCAGGCTCGGCGTTCCTCCGCCCAGGTAAACCGTCTCCACGCGGCGCGGAAGCTCCACTTCCAACATTCCGGCCCACGCGCGGGCGGCGGCCAGATCCTCGATCAGCCTCTCGACATACCGCCCCTGTTCGCTCGCCGGGTAAACTCCGGAGGCAAAGTTGCAGTAGGTGCACTTGGAGCGGCAAAACGGAATCGAAATATAAAGCCCTACAGTGTCCGCGGCGGCGTCCATGAGAGGATTGTTGCACGCTGGCGGCTCCGCTTCCAGAATCCAGCCGAGTCCCCATCGTGCCATGATGAAGAAGGAGGAGATCCGGATTGAAAGCCTGGCCTTTCCTGGGCATCTCCCTGGTGCAGCTCTTCCTGTTTCTTGCCCATTGGATCCTCTACCGAACCTGGGTCGATTTCTGGCCTGGACTCCCACTCACAGCCATCTCGGCTTTGCGCGTCGCGGTTTTTGTGCTTGCCTTCAGCTTTGTCCCCGCCGCCCTGCTCAGTTTCCGCTTCTCAAACCCCCTGGTCAGGCTCGTCTATAAAGCCGCCGCGGTCTGGCTGGGATTCCTCAACTATCTCTTTTGCGCGGCCTGCCTGAGCTGGTTTACCTGGTTCGTGCTCTGGGCCGCGCAGTGGCGCCCGAATCCGGCCGCGGTTCGCCCCTGGATCAACGGCTCGTTCTCCGCCGCGGCGCTGCTCGCCGCCATCTACGGCCTCCTCAACGCCCGCTGGATCCGCGTGCGCCATATCTCCATCCAACTGCCTGGCCTGCCCCCTTCCTGGCTTGGCCGAAGGGCGGTCCTGATGAGCGACCTGCACCTGGGCCACGTCAATGGCCTGCGCTTCAGCCGGCGCATGGCGGCCATCGCCGCCGGGCTCAAGCCGGACCTCATCTTTCTCCCCGGCGACCTCTTTGACGGTTCGAAAGCCGACCTTGATGGCCTGCTCACCCCCATTCGCGATCTCGCTCCGCCCTTCGGCATCTACTTCTCCACCGGCAATCATGAGGAGTTTGGCGACCCGAGGCATTACCTTGAACCCATTGCCCGCTCCGGCATCCGCATTCTCGCCGACGATCAAGTCGTTGTCGACGGGTTGCGCATCGCGGGCGTTTCGTACGGCCATGCGCTCTACCCCATCCGCCTGCACGCCACCCTCGAACGGATAAATCTGAACCACGCACAACCCACCATCCTGCTCAACCATGTTCCCTCCCGGCTGCCTATTGTGGAACAGGCTGGCGTCAGCCTCCAGCTCTCGGGCCACACTCACGGCGGCCAGCTCTTCCCCTTCACCTGGATTACCCGCCGCGTCTTCGGACCCTTTACCTACGGACTGCATCGCTTCGGCCTCCTGCAGGTTTATACCTCCAGCGGATGCGGCACCTGGGGTCCGCCCATGCGGGTGGGAACCCATCCCGAGGTCGTGGTCCTGGAATTCAAGTGAAGCCCGGCCAAGCCGCCATAAACCCACGCGGCTTCGATAAAATTGGAGGGCCAGCGAATGTCGCACCTCGCCCAAGGAGGCCTCACCGTTGACTCCAGCCTCTCCTGATTCCCCCGCCGCCGGTCTCGCCCCGATTCACACCCATCTCTCCGGCTATGACCTGCTTCTCCATCCCGGCCTCAACAAGGGAACCGCCTTCACTGAAGCCGAGCGCGACGCCTTCGGCCTCCACGGCCTGCTGCCGCCGCACATCGGCTCCCTCGAAGATCAGCGCGCCCGCCGCAAACGCCTCCTCGATAGTCGACAGACCGCTTTTGAGAAATACAGCGTCATGCGCGACCTTCAGGACAGCG
>JASHTU010000009.1 GCA_030040395.1 Acidobacteriaceae bacterium | reverse complement strand
GATTCTGGCCTCGCCGATGTTCGCCTTTGGCCTGGTTGCATTCGGCTTCCTGGGCATGGGACCTGTGACCATCGCCGTGGATTCTTTTGGACCGGTGACGGACAACGCGCAGTCCATCTACGAACTGTCGCTCATTGAGAACGAACCGGGAGTGCGCGAGGAAGTGAAGAAACAGTACGGCGTGGATGTGAATTTCGATCGCGCCAAGAAGGTGCTGGAGGCCGGCGACGGCGCGGGCAATACGTTCAAAGCCAGCGCCAAGCCAGTGCTGATCGGCACCGCCGTGGTGGGCGCCACCACGCTGATCTTCGCCACCATTATGGCGCTTACCAACTCACTCACCCAGAACGTTGACAAGCTCTCGCTTCTCCACGCTCCCTTTTTGCTCGGCCTAGTGACGGGTGGCGCGGTGATTTACTGGTTCACCGGCGCTGCCACCCAGGCGGTGACCACGGGCGCCTATCGCGCAGTGGAATTCATCAAGAGGAATATCCACATTGAAGGGACCGCGAAAGCTTCCACCGAAGACAGCAAGAAGGTGGTGGCCATTTGCACCCGATACGCGCAAAGCGGGATGCTGACCATCTTCATCTCGCTGTTTTTTGCCGCGCTGGCTTTTGCCTTCCTGGATCCTTTCTTCTTCGTCGGCTATCTGATCTCGATTGCGATTTTCGGCCTGTACCAAGCCATCTTCATGGCGAATGCCGGCGGCGCATGGGACAACGCCAAGAAGATCGTGGAAGTGGATTTGCATGAAAAAGGAACGCCCCTGCATGAGGCGACGGTGGTGGGCGACCTGGTGGGCGATCCATTCAAGGACACGGCTGCTGTGGCTTTGAATCCGGTGATCAAGTTCACCACGCTGTTTGGCTTGCTGGCTGTCGAGTTGGCGGTGCAAATGTCCGCTACCAGCGGCGCGATATGGACGCATGTGCTGGCGGCGATCTTCTTCCTGTTGTCGTTCTTCTTCGTCTACCGCTCGTTTTACAGCATGCGCATCCAGAGCGGCGGGCCCTCTGAAACGTCTCGCCCCGAGCAGGAGGTTGGTTTGAGCGCCGCCGGCTCAACCACTGCTCACCGCTAGGGAAGTGCGTTGTTGAATCGCTCGCTGGAGGCTCCGGACCTCCGCCCCAGCGAGCACAGACCGCTTGCCGGGGGCTCCGGAACTCCACCCCATGGACGAAGCACCTGTCCGTGGAGGCCCCGGAACCGGGACGCCCGTGTTCAGCGCCGGCCCGGGAGGAGTGTTGGGCTGCGCGCGCTCCAGGTCTCCGCCATTCCGGGGCTTGGCGCCGCAGTTATAGTTGTGCTTTCGTTACACGACGAAACGCGATGGGACGCCGCCATGCTTCCAAGAAAGACCAGGTGGCTTATTCCTTGTTACTGACGAGCGAGAACATGGCTCCCTGGGGGTCCTGACCCTGGATGATCCAGCCCCCGCCGGGCACCTGCATCGGGCCGTTCATGATTTTCCCGCCGCCTGATTCAACACGTTTGACGGCTGCGTTGATGGAGTCGACGTTGAAATAAAAGCTCCAGCAGGAGACGGGGATGTGTGGGGCCTTGGTCATCATACCGCCGTCGCCCATTTCCTTGTGGTCGCCTTGATCGAAGATGCGATAGACGCCCATAGGACCCATATCCATATCGCTGACCTTGGTCCAGCCAAAGAGCTTGTTATAGAATTCGAATCCGCCTTCGAGGTCAGTTGTATAGAGTTCGTGCCAGCCGATGGTTCCGGGGGTTGGTGGCGCCGGGCGTTCCGGCGAAGGCATGTTGGGGTCGGGGGTGAAGACCACAATGCCAGCGCCTTGCGGATCCGACATAACGGCGAAGCGAAGCATTCCAGGAACATCCGTGGCGGGCTTCCATAGTTTGCCGCCGGCTTCGACAATCTTTTCGACATGAGCATCGACATCATCGACCAGGATGTAGCCTATCCAGGCGGTGTGTCCGGGGATGTTCAACATGCCAGCGATTCCAACCTTACCGAGGTTGAAAGTTGTGTACGGCAGGCCGTCTGCACTGGACACGTCCTGAGTTGTCCAACCCACAACGTCCGAGTAAAACTCGCCTGCGGCTCTCGTATCGCTGGTCATGAGTTCGTACCAGCTGAATTTTCCTTTTGGCGTGAACATCGCGTGAATTCTCCTCGTCGGGGGACGCAGCGGGGATTCAGCGTCCAATGGCTGGTAGCGTTGATAACAACTTGAACAAGGGCATGTCAATCGGGCAAAGGTTAATTTTGGGTGTACGGAATGCGGACGTGTTCGGCGGTGAGCGCGCCTTTGCGCCAGACGATGGAAAGGATGCCGCGTTCGAGTTCGCCAAGGCCGGCGGGGTCGTGGCCTGGCTGACTGCTACATCCCATAGTGTTACGGATCGTAACATAGGCCACAGGCGGAGTGTCAAGAGAAAAGAAATCGGCTGGGAGGAAACGCGGAAGCTGGAGCGAAGGGCGGACGGCTAGAGTTGGTGAGACTGATTCCGGGATGGTTGCGGCTGTTGGGTCTGTTGACAACTTGGCGCCATTGCTGGAGCTTGTGTGATCCATCTCACATACGGGGCGGCAATCTCCATCTACGATTCGGTCATCGAACCAGACGAGCGGCTCGCTCCGATGTTCGATAGCGGAACTGACGGAACGTGGTTCTCTGCCGATGAATGTTACGGGGAGGTGGATGCATGGCGAGCAGAGCTTTTGAAGGCTTAGAGGTCGAAGAGCTGGCGTTTCTCGCCCAAGAGACAAGGCTTTCCCCTCCGGTAAGAGCAAGCCTGGTTTGCCGTGTCGTGGAACTTTCCCCTTCGGAGGACATGGGAGCCCGCCGTAGTTGCGAATCCGATGCAAGGGAAGGAAGCTGCCTGGTGGGGGCGGCGTGGGCTCTCGCTCTGGAAGCCGCAACTCTCTTTGCGATTCGCGGAATGTGGAATCTTTTTCACCTTCTCCACTAAATAAGTGGTCGCTCCATCCACTCAATAGGCCTTCCACCCCAGTCAATGGGATTTTTCTCATAACCCGACCCGAAAAGCCAGGTCTCTGAGCGCATGAATTCGTACTTGTGCGCGCCGGCTTCCCGGGTCTCAAAATCGCGAGGTGGGGGCGCCCAGGCGATCCGGTCATCTTCCCTGTCAGACATGAAGACGGCTGTCACCGCGGAGGCCAGCCCTTCGAACAGGACTCTCGACAGCTCGACCAAATTATGGCAAGGCGAACAATTCCGCACTGCAGGCGATGTATACAAAGCGGGTCTCGGGGCTATGCGCCTGTAAACGTGCGTATACAACGCCGCCGAAGCCACCTTCCCGAGTGATTGATTCTAAATTGCTAATCCTTGTGGCCAAGAGTGGCACGCCACATGCTCTGCCAGAGGGCGCGGGGCTGAGGCGTCGGGCGGAAAGTCGTTGGATGCCGTTGAAATTGGGGAGGGGGTCAGCGCATGGCGAGCCGAGCATTTGAGGTTCCGGAGGTCCAGGAGTTGCCGCTTTTCGCCGAAGGAGTCCGACTGTCCATTCCAATAATAGCAGGTGTGGTCTGCCCCACCGCGGATATTTCTGGCTTGGCGGACATTGGAAACTGCGATGACTCCGGATCCACGGACAAGGAAGGAAGCCTCATCGCGGGCGTTACCTGGGCCATA
>JASHTU010000141.1 GCA_030040395.1 Acidobacteriaceae bacterium | reverse complement strand
CATACTTCGTTGTCGGCCTCGACCTTGGAGCCGCCAAAGCCTTCGGCCTCCGCCTCGTCTGGCCCAATTTTCGCTCGCAACGCTGCCCACCCGTATATGTCGATACACCCTAATAAAGCCGGAAGTTGACCTCGACGGTGATCATCACCGGAACCGGCGTTCTGCCGTCTTTCATGGCGGGCTTGAAGCGGTACTTGCGAACGGCTTCGAGAGCCTTTTCGTCGAGTCCCATACCCAGAGCCCGGACCACGTGCGGATCCACCGGGTTTCCGTGCGCGTCGACAATCATCTCGATCAGGCAAACGCCCTGGTACTTGGCCCGGCGGGCTTCGTCGGAGAACTCAGCCTCAACCTCATTCAAGGGGACGGGCGCCGAAATCCCGCCGCCGACGCGGTAAACGCCGCCGCCCACGTTTCCGCCATAGCCGGGCCCATAGCCATTGCCCTGGCCGGAACCCAGGCCACCGCCGCTTCCGGTTCCCATGCCCCCGCCGCTGCCGGTTCCGTTGGAAAGGACCACGTTCGTGGAGCTCTTCATGCCGATGTTGGGCAGGGTGGGATTGTCGGGCAGTTGAATGTTGTTCTGAACGTTGATGGCCGCGGGAATGGGAATCTTCGGGTTATCGAAGGTCTGCACCTGGGGCGGAACGATGGGATCCTTCTCGATTTTGGGCAGCTTGCCCTTGCTGGCTTCGATGATGCTGCGGTCGCCGCCGCCGCCGCCGCCGCCCGCCTTGTTCACATCCTTGGGGGCCTTCCACTCCCCAACGTCGATGTTCATGGCCTGAAGCTGCGGCCGCGCGATTTCAATGACCTTTCTGACCCCGAAGATCAGCACCAGAACCAGGATCACGGCGTTGACCCCGGTTGAAATGCCGATGGCCCAGGGGTTGGGCTTGACGGCCATGCGATCGGGAACCGGGATGGGCGTCGAAGTCAGTTCGAGCGGAGGCAGCTTCTGGGGAAAAAATACGTCGCGGATGCTTTCCCAGAGGTCGGTCCAAATGGGCTTTTCTTCAAACGCCCTGCCGAGCAGGGCGTCGAGCTCGTGCCCCGTGCTGGCTTCAACGAACTGAGGGTCCGTTTCTGCCTGTGTCAGAATTTCGTGTGGCATAGTAATTGCTGACTCAGTTCCCTTCGCCTGCCCGGACGGGAGCGCGCCCGAAAACAGGCCCATCGACCCATTATGCTTGACCGCGCCGACATTTGTCTCGGCGTTGGCTCTACTGCCCTGAGTCTCGCTCTCCCAAGACTCATATTCCGGCCTCTCTAGCGCTCCCATAAACAATAGACGCCTTTCCGAGAAGGTTTGTTACCTGAAAAAGTTGCCCGGGCATTTACACTGGGGAATGCACCAATTTTACACCGAAAAATGGATCAATTGGCGCCATCCACGGAGCCCCGATGCCCTCAACGCCTGACCTAAAGGCGACGCTGACCCTGCCCCAAACGGCCTTCCCCATGAAGGCCAATCTGCCCCAGAACGAGCCCCACCGGCTCGCCCGCTGGGTCTCTCTGGGGCTCTACGAGGAGCTGCGCAAAGCCCGCCGCGGCCGTCCCACTTATCTTCTCCACGACGGCCCGCCTTACGCCAACGGGCCCATTCACCTCGGTCACGCCCTCAACAAGGGGTTAAAGGATTTTGTGGTCAAGTCGAAGACCATGGCCGGATTTGACGCCCCTTACGTGCCCGGTTACGACTGCCACGGGCTGCCCATTGAGATCAAGGTCGACGAAAAGCTGGGCCACAAAAAACTGGAAATGCCCGCCCCCGCAGTGTTGGAGGCGTGCCGGGCCTACGCGCAAAGATACGTCGATCTGCAAACTTCCCAATTCCAGCGCATCGGCTGCTTCGGCCGCTGGGCGACGCCGTACAAAACCATGGCGCGCGGCTACGAGGCGCGGACGCTCGAGGCTTTTTACGGATTTCTGGAGAAGGGATTCGTTTATCGCGGGCTTAAGCCTGTCTACTGGTGCATTCATGACCGTACTGCCCTGGCCGAGGCAGAGGTCGAGTATCAACAGCATACCAGTCCTTCAGTGTTTGTGCGCTATAAATTAACGTCGGATCCAGCAGCAATCGCTCCTCCGCTGGCCGGCCGCGAAGTAGCGACGATTATCTGGACCACCACGCCGTGGACTCTGCCCGCGTCCATGGCCGTCGCCTTTCACCCCGACTTCGAGTATGTAGCGCTGGCGGCCGGCGAGGGCGCCGAAGCGCCGGTTTACATTGTGGCCGCGGCGCTGGCCGAACCGGTCGCGGCAGCGTGCAATCTAAGCGCAACCAGAGAGCTGGCGCGCTTCAAAGGCGCGGCCCTTGAGCGCGTAACCTTCCAGCATCCTTTTCTCGACCGCAGCGTCCTGGGAGTTTTGGCCACGTACGTCACCGCCGATGCCGGCACGGGGGCGGTGCACACTGCGCCCGCGCACGGCGCCGATGACTTTTCTACCGGCCAGCGCTACGGGCTCGACCCGACCTCCCGCGTGGATGCGGGCGGTCACATGCACGTTGACCCCGCCGCCTGGCCATGGGTTGCGCCGCCGGCCTTCGAAGGCAAGAAGGTGTGGGCCGCCAATCCCGTCATCGTGGCCATGCTCGAGGAATCGGGCGCGTTGCTGGGTGGCGGGGAGCTCGAGCACGCCTATCCGCACTGCTGGCGCTGCCACCACCCGGTGATCTTCCGCGCCACCGAGCAATGGTTCATTTCCCTCGACACCCCCGTCAAGTCAGTCCAAGGCGAGGAGAAGACCTTCCGCCAACTGGCCATCGAGGAGATCGACAAGGTGAAATGGGACCCGGCATGGGGTAAGGACCGGATCACCAACATGATCGCCACGCGTCCCGACTGGTGCATCAGCCGGCAGCGTATCTGGGGCGTGCCGATCGCGGTGTTCCTCTGCCAGCACTGCAACCTGCCGATCATTGACCCGAACCTCAGCCGCAAGATCGTCGATCTGTTCGAGCGCGAGGGGGCCGAGGCGTGGCATACCACCGACGTAGCGGCCCTGCTGCCCGCCGAAGCCCGTTGCGCCGGCTGCGGAGGCGCGGACTTCGGCAAGGAAACCGACATCCTCGATGTCTGGTTTG
>JASHTU010000140.1 GCA_030040395.1 Acidobacteriaceae bacterium | reverse complement strand
GCCCAAACTGCCTGCCCAGCCGTGCATGATCTTGTGGATTTGATCGCCGCTGGTGTCTTTGGGCAGCACTTTCAAGTTCTTAGGCGCGGGATAGTGGTGCGGAGGGCCGCCGGGCGCTCCTTCTTCCTGCGCAGCTGGGGCCGGTTGGGCTAGGGTTGTAGCGGCAAAGAGCGTCGCGGTCAAAAAAGCAACGGCCGCAGCCGATGGAACAAGTAAAGTGAGCTTCAAGTGCAGGGTTTCCTCGCTTTATCAAAAAGTAGCTTCTAACTGATGGACGGAATTCTAACAAACCAGGACGCGGGCGCTTCGAAATCCCTTCGCAACCGACTTCGGCCCGGAAACGCAATGGCAGTCGGGCACGGCGAAGCGTAGCAGCCGCTCGGCGGCGTGGCGAATGCCAATGCGCGGCGTCACCAGCGCCTCGGAAACGCGAACGCCATCGTCGCGCACCTGGAGCAGCGAGGCAGCGTCGAGCAAATCAAGACCGTTATGCTCCGGCCGCGTCAGCCTCAGCGCCTGGCACAACCGGCTAGGGCCGCCGGTGAGCTCGCGTGCCGCGCACGGCCCTGATTCCATTTTGAGCCCACGGTTCCGCGCCATCCGGTCCGCCCCCACCACCGGCTCCAGCGCGCGGAGCAGAATGCAGCCAGCGCGTCCCTCCGGTTCGCAGGTGATATTCATGCAGAAATAGCGGCCGTAGATGGAATAAACATACGCATGCCCCGCAGGGCCAAAAAGAACCAGGTTCCGCGGCGTGGGGCCGCGATGTGAGTGCGCCGCCGGGTCGGGCGGGGTGTTGTGGGGGCCTAGATATGCTTCCACTTCCACGATCCGGCCGGCCAGAAGGCCGGAGGGCGTGCGGTGGACGAGCAGCTTGCCGAGCAGCCGCGGAGCCACCTGCTCCGGCCTCGCTTCAAAAAAACTGCGTGCAAGGAGCTTGCCCGGCATGCGCGCTCGGTCACCCTCCCGCCCGTCCCGCAAACCAGTTGACGGGGCGCGCGCCGGCCGCCGTTCCGCTCGCGATTTCCCCATTATTTGTGCGCCTTGTTCCTTTCTTTGATCAGCGCCAGAACCTCTTCCGCATGGCCTTCCGGCTTGACCTTGGGAAAGATGTGGATCAGGGTCCGGTCCGGGCCGATCAGGAAGGTGGTCCGCTCGATTCCCCACACTTTCTTCCCATACATGTTCTTTTCTTTCAAAACGCCAAACTGATTGCAAACTTTCTCGTCTACATCAGCGAGGAGTGTGTAAGGAAGATCGTATTTGGCCCGGAATTTGGCCTGGTCCTTGGGCGTATCGCGAGAGATGCCCAGAACCACGGCGCCGGCGGCCTGGAGCTTCTTGAATCCATCGCGGAAGCCGCACGCCTCGATGGTGCAGCCGGGGGTGTCGGCGCGCGGATAAAAGAACAGGACCACCGGTTTTCCGGCATAATCGGAGAGGCTGGCCGGCTTATCCCCGTCGGTCTGAAGCGTGAAATCGGCGACTTTCTCGTTGATTTCCATGAAAGAATGTCCTCTCTGCTGCAATGGAGGGCCGCGATGGCCATCGGCATCAATTATTTACGAAGGGAGCGGCGGCTGTCATCGCGTGCGATGATTTCCTTTTCCCTGCGGCCGGCCCTGCTCGCCGCCGCGGCTCTGGCCGTGCTGCCGGCTGTCGCGCAATATCCCGGCCAAATCTCCACCGTGGACAAGAACGCGCCGGATCTGCGCGCCGTCGCGGTGTTGGAGTGGACCGGTGACGAAGCCCATCCCAAAGCCAGCCGCTTGGTGCCCATCTGCGTTTACGATGGCCAGCAACTGCAGGACGGAGGCATCTATCTGGCCCGGCCTCAGCCGCTCGCTCTCGATAGCGATACCGAATACAAGCTGAAAGTGGACGGGAAAACCGTGGGCTTGTTCGACGTCCAGGGCGCGGCCCAGGAGCAGGGCTTATGGGTGGGGCATGGAGACTGGAAAGCGCTGGCCGCCCGCCCCACGCCCCAGCAACTGGCGCAAGCGGCGCGGCGCAAGGCCGCCTGGAAAGACGAGGACGATGCCGATAGCGACAAGCCCATCCTGCACCGCAAGCAGTCATCCGGCGACTCGGGAAACAACGGGGCGCAGGCTCCGGCGCCGGACCCTAACCGGCCTACCTTGCACCGACCTGACGACACAAACGCCGGAAACACTGGTGACGGAGGTAACTCTCCGCCTCCCGACCCCGACCGCCCCACGCTGCACCGGGCGCCGGACAATACGGCGAGCAACAACGGATCGTCGAACAGCCCTGACCAGCCCAAGCTCCATAAGAAAAACCAGGACGACGACGAGTCTTTCGTGGAGCCGCTCGCGAACATTGATCCCAACCGTCCGCGACTGATGCACGGCCAGGTGTCCAGCTTCGACGCTGACGTCTCACCCAAGCTCATGGGCATGCCCGTAGATATGAACCAGCAGGTCGCCGTCTCCGACGCCCGCAATCTTCCCGACCACCCGTGGACTTTCTCCTGGGCCAATCCCGCCGACGAAGAGAAGCTGAAAGCGGATTTGGAGGAGATCGCCCGCAAAGATTTGGGCATCGAACCACCCCCGCCGCCTCCCGCGCCTAAAACCAAGCGCGCCAGTTCCGCGCAACATAAGAAAGCCGCGGCGACCCCGCCGCCTCCACCGCCCGCGCCGCTTCTGGTGGAGCAATTCCGCGTCTTTGAGCTTGCCTACGGCTCCGGCGCCACCTCGGTGCTCGAAGCGCACACCGCGGGCACGGGGGTCGACGAGAAATTCCTCACCCTGATCGCCCAGCCCGACCTCTATGGCGGCGTGGTCGTCCTGTTCAAAAACATCACCGATGCGGCCCACCTCGACGAGACGCCACGAATGCGGCTGATCGATGCTGTGGACGCCATGGACGACAACCGCGGCGAGCTGCTCTTCGAGCTGCGTGGCGCAACCCAGCGCCAGTTTGCTCTTTACCGCGTACTGCGCGGCAGCGCCACCCAGATCTTCTCCACCACCGGCTCGTTTGGCGAGGGGGGCATCGAATAACTCCGCCTGATCCTCCAGGGCAATCGCATCTGGATTTCGAATTGCCAACAGGAGCAGCTTTGAGAGGGCGCGGCTTCAGCCGTGCCGAAAGAATGGCGCGAAAAGGGTACCGGCTTTAGCCGCTGGGGAATGTTTTTTGGGATTGAAGCCCATCCCTCAGCGCCTAGAGGCCAAACTTATTCATGGGATGTGCTTACGGCACGGCTGAAGTCGGGCTCTTTCAAAACAAATTGATCCCATATTCTTGAAATGCGATTGCCGTGGCCCCCAGACCCTGATTGCTTACTTATCATCACGAGCGCCTATCTCGAATCGCAAGCGGAATTTGGGGTGTTCTTCGCATTGACTCATCGCCGTTGGTCCAGCGATGGCTCGTAAAAACCATCACTACCCCGAAAGCGAGCAAAAAAATGCCAGCGACCATGATTTGGAGGGCCTTCTTGCGGAGGCTGCGCGCCATTGCGTCGCCACGTTCAGCGGAAATCACAAAGGTGGTC
>JASHTU010000139.1 GCA_030040395.1 Acidobacteriaceae bacterium | reverse complement strand
GCGGGGACCGACGTAGTGGGCGACCCGTTGAGCCGTGGAACTAATCCCAACGGAGGCAGGTTGGGAACGATGAATTGCGTGGCTCCCGCCTCAATGAGTCGCTCTATGTTAAGCGTTTGGTTGAGGCCCGCGTCGATCACGTCTTCGTCCGAGGTGGCGTAGAGAACGTCAATAGCGCCGCCCCAAATGACGAAGAGCGTCTTGTCGTCGATTTTGGGGTGGGTGGCGAGATAGTCGGTAATTTGCTGGCCAATATTCTCGACGTTGACCGAAAGCGAATTTGACGGGCCGAACGTGAATAACCCGGTCCCGGAGCCAGTGGTGGCAAAGCCGTATGCATAATCCGTTCCGCCGTCCAGCGAGTCCTTGATCTCGGGCTTGGCGGGGAACATTGCGGCGAGCTGCTCAACCCAAACGCCGAAATAATTCTCGGCAGGCGGCTCCGTGTCGGCGCCGTCGGTGAAGCGGCCATCGGTGTAGTCGGCATCGGGACCGGGAATTCTTATTCCGTACTTGACTTCGGTCAGATGCGCGACATTGCCGGTGTCGGAGAGCGAGTCGCCAAAAACCACAATGGTGGTGTAGTTGGGGGCGTGCCTCGAATCCTGAGCGCGGCCCGCCCACGGGCTGATTGCAAACAGGAGCGCCGAAAAGAGACAAAGGACCAGAGGCGGCCGGCGCCCACGCGATCCCATGGACGTTGCGGGCGCCAAACACTGCCGCGGAGCGGACACGGTGAAAACGGGCGCAGCCTTGCTGCATCGAGTTACTCGCATTGTGTACCTCTCAACCGTGAAAAAACTGATTTCATCTTCGATGTCCAGATTCCCGCCTGAACGAACTCCTGCTATGCCCTGACCGGACATAAACTCTCGCCGCATGGCGCACGCCCGAGGGGCAATCCTTGTTAAGGCTCATGGCGCCGCCGACGCCAACGCGCACGGACCGTAGTCCCTGCTCAGCTTTTCCACCAGGAATTGCTGCGTGGCGCTTCCCTTCTTCTTCTCCTTCTTGCCTGAGACGCGAACGCGCTCCCCCGGCTTGATTGCGGCCACCAATCCGACAAGAGCGTAAGTCTGCCCATCGCCCTGGTTCTCAAGCTGGAGGCCGTCTGCCCCGGAAACAGCGCAGCCGCGGAGAGAATGGCCGTGGTGAACAGCGTAATAGACGCCGATCCCAATTGCCGCGCCGCTAGCGGCGATGCCAACTATGATCCAACCTGCCTGGGTTTTGCTTACGCCAATCTGAGCTTTTGCCATTACGCTCGAAGTTGCAAGCAGGAAACACACTGCGATTTTGGCGAACATGCCGCCTCGTCCTGCGAGCATAGAGAGCCTCGTTTTCCAATGCGTGCAATTTGGACGGCCCGGAAGAGAAGGGGAAATGAGAAATCTGCTCGAACGTACGCTTACTCAGCCATGAAGTCAAGCAGATTCGGCGTCGACTGGGGGAGTCAGCTCGTCCGGGGAATGCGTGTGCTCGTGCGGGCCGTGATCGCCCCCATGTTCATGGTCGTGCCCGTGTTCGTGCTCATGTTCGTGAACATGGCTGTGCACGTGCGTATGCTCGTGCGTGTGCGTCACACCATCATGCGTGTGCTCATGCGTGTGGGTATGGGTGTGCTCGTGCTCATGGGAGTGCTCGTGCTCTTCTGTCATGCCGTCACCTCGCGGGACTCCATCTTAATGCAGAGAACCTAGCGCTGACACGCGGCGAGTGGGGCCGGCAGACTGGCTCAAAACAATGCCACTACCCGGCCCCGAGGCTCCCATCACTGCGTCGGCGGAACGTACTCCGAAGGCAACGCCGAGCCCTCCCCAAAGAAAAACTCCTCCATCTGCTCGACGAGAAATTGCTGGGCCTGCGGCGTCCATGGCTGCAGCCGGTACTCGTTCAGCAGCATCTTCTGCCGGCCCACCCACTCCTCCCATGCCGCCTTCGACACGTTCTTGTAAATCTTCTGGCCAAACTCCGAGTCGAATGGCGGTTCGTCCAGCCCTTCCATCTCCCGCTTGTTGCGAACGCAAAAAACCATGTGCGCCATGCTTCTGTGCTCCCAGAGCCATTGTATGGGACCGCCCGCGCCTCGCCGCGGCCGTCGTGCATAATCGAGACACATGGCCCTCTTGTGGAACCCCGAGAGCTGGCGGCAGCGGCTGGACGAGTTGGAAGCGCAAACCGGCGATCTCAAGGAAGCTCCTCTGCGCCGCGATGTGCGCTCCCTGGGAACCCTGCTGGGCGCGGTGTTGCGCGAGCAAGCCGGCGAGGAATTCTTCGCCCAGGTTGAAGCTTTGCGCCAAGGCGCCATCAGCCGCCGCGAATCGGAGGCGCGCGGCCGCGGCGAAGAAGCCGCGCGCCAAGCCGCGGCCTCGCTCGACCTGGTGCATGCGCTCTCCGTCGAACGCTCCACCCTCCTCACCCGCGCCTTTGCCTTCTATTTCGAGCTCATCAACCTGGCCGAAACCAATCATCGCAAGCGCCGCCGCATGGCCCTCCAACTCAGCGGCCAGGCCGGCCGCCAGCGCGGCTCGCTGGAAGGCACGCTGCGCGAGATGCGCCGCGTCGGCATCCCTGCCTCTGAGGCCCTCGACTATCTTCGCCGCGTGCTCGTGGTTCCTGTCTTCACCGCCCACCCCACTGAGGCCGCGCGGCGCACGGTGATGTTCAAACGCCGCCGCATCGGCGACTTTCTCGCCGCGCTCGACCGCATTCCCATCCCCGCTCAGGAGATGGCCCGCCTCGAAGAACTGCTGCTCGCTGAGATCACCAGCCTCTGGCAAACCGACGAAGTCCGCTCCCGCCGCCCCACCGTCTACGACGAGATCAAAATGGGCCTCGATTATTACGACGTTTCGATCTTCGAGACCCTTCCCATTCTCTACGGCGAAATCTCCGCCGCGCTCGGAGCCGCCTATGGTCTCGAAATCGAGCCCATCGACCTTCCCCTGGTGTTGCGCTTCGGCTCGTGGATCGGCGGCGACCGCGACGGCAATCCCTTCGTCACCCCGCAAGTCACTCGTGACGCTGTCGAACTGGCTCGCGGCCACCTGCTCATCTACTATCAGCGCCAGCTTGACGCCATCATTGACCTGCTCACCACCAGCGCGCAGCAGCGAACCGTCAGCCCGGCGTTGCTCGAGCGGCTGCGCTCCTATCTCGCCCTCGTCCGCACCCCTGAAGCGCAAATCTTCGGCGCCCAATACGAGTTCGAGTATTACCGCCGCTTCGCCATCTGCCTCAAGACCCGCATTCAGGGCGCCTTGGAGCCTGCGGCCCACTCCGCTCCGCCGCCTGGATTTCCCGTCACCCGATACACGCTGGCGCAAGGGCACGAAAAGCTGGCGCGCGACTTGCCGGCCTACCGCTCGGCGCGCGAATTCCTCGACGATCTCGAAACCCTGCGCGCTTCGCTGGCCGCTCACCAAGGCCTCCGCATTGCCCGCACCCTCATCGATCCGCTCATCCTGGCCGTGCGCACCTTCGGGCTGCATCTGCACACGCTCGACCTCCGCCAACACGCCCGCGTCCACGCCGCGGCCCTGCGCGAGGCCGGCGCAGGCGCCATGGCGCCAGCGCTGCCTGGCGGCCTCTCGGCAGAAACCGCCGGCGTGCTCGAAACCTTCCGCGTAGCCGCCGAAGTCAAAGCTGGCTGCTCGCCCCAGGCCATCCGCCACTACGTCATCAGCGGCGTGGCCAACGTCGACGATGTGTTGGCCGTGGTGCGCCTGGCGCGCCTCGGCGGCGTCCGGGTCGAAGGCTCCATCGGCGAAGCCCGCCAAGATCCCGGCCTCATGCCTGTCCCGCTCTTCGA
>JASHTU010000138.1 GCA_030040395.1 Acidobacteriaceae bacterium | reverse complement strand
CAACCAGCGCCATCTGCCAATCCATGATGGTCTTGGGATTGCCATGCAGCCAGGCAAAGGCCGAGTGAACTGGCCTGCGCGCCGCCAGCGTGGTGATCCGGCCATAGGCCGAGTTACTGAACAAGAGAGGCATCCGGACGGATTCAGGGTAGCAGGAACGCCCCGCATTTCATCGTTTGCTCAGCGCCCCACCAGTTCGTCCACATCTTCGTTGTACTCCACCGAATGCAGAAACAGCCCCCGCGCCGGAGCCGTGGGTCCCGCCGCAGAACGTGAACGCGCAGCGAAAATCCCAGCGATTGCGTCGACGCGCAAACGCCCGCGCCCTACCTCGATCATGGTTCCCACCAGATTGCGCACCATGTGGTGCAGAAAGCCGTTGCCGCGCACCCGATACACCAACAGCTCCCCGGCTTCGGTGTGCCGCCGCTCCCACGCCGAGGAATAGATCGTCTTCACGGTCCCAGCCCCCAACGGCGCCATCCCCATCGTCGCCCCCCGCGCGCGTTCCCGCTCCGGCGCAATCTCCCGTTCGGCCAGGTCGGGATCGGCAGCGGCAAAGCTCTCGAAATCATGTTCCCCCACAAAAAGCCGCGCGCATTCCGCCATGGCCTCCACGTCGAGCGGCCAAGGACAGGCATACACGTACCGCGCCAGGAACGGCGGGCAGAGCGGCTCGCGCAAAACCCGGTACTCGTACGTCTTGGCCACCGCCGAGTGCCGTGCATGAAAGGTGCTTCGCACCGTTCTCGTCTCCAGGGCCCGGATGGACAGGGGGAGGGTCCGGTTGAGGGCGCGAAGCAGGTTTTCCGATGGAATGGGTGCATCAAGCACAAAGCTCGCCACTTGCGCCAGGGCATGAACCCCGGCGTCGGTGCGGCCGGAGCCTTGCGGCAGCGGCATTTCACCCGTGATGCGCCCCAGGGCGGCCTGCAGCTCGCCTTGGATGGTCGGCTCACCCGGCTGCACCTGCCAGCCTTTGAAGTCCGTGCCATCGTAAGCCAGGGTGACCCTCCAGGTCTGCCGCAGCGCGGGTTTTATTCGCTCAGTCAAAGAATTTCCTGCTTCAAAGCCTACTCGACCCGGTCCGGGGGCGTGCACACCGAAGAAATTGCGGTAGGGAACGGCAGATTTTTTCGCGAAGGAGGGTGCTGCGGGTTGTCATAAGGCGGGTGCGAGGGGTATTTTACTAACTAGTTAGTTAATCGGCTTCCGCGTAATGCCGATTCACCGACCGCTCCCGGATAGGTGGTAACGGCCGCGCGGATGATTTTCCGATCCGCCCCGGATCTTGACCGCCCGGGCGCTGTCCGCGGAACGGGCAGAACCGCCTCCGCGTAATCCAGAACGGCCGCGTAATAATGAATCAGCCTTGCATTTCAAACCGCAGAACGAATGAACCGCCGTGGAGATAGGCATGACTCACCGGCCATCCTGAGGAAGGTCATTCCAAAAACCGCAAAGATTCTCCTGGAGAAAACTATGCATTTGATTTGCACTCGTGTGTTGGAGGATGAGGGAATCAGCGCGCCGCGCGTTTCGAGCCCAACCGGCCGCCAAACCGCGGGCAACCCGTTGCGCGCTTTGGCCGCGTTGATGCTGACGCTGACCGCCGGAATGCCCTCCGGCCTTGCTCAGCAGGGAACGCTCGGCGCCGGAGAAACCCATCCCGAGAAAGCGGCCTCCAATCTTCCCGCCGCACCCGCGCCGGTGACCACCCCGGTGCTGCGCACCTCCCTGCGCGATTTTTCCAAACCCTATGCCGGAATTCTGGTCCCCAATCCCTTGGCCAAATACTGGCCCACAAGCATCCCCAAGGCGGGATTTGTGAACTCGGTGCGGCTCGCGGACCTGGTGAAAAACGGCAAGATCTATCTCAGCCTTTCCGACGCTATTGCCCTGGCCATTGAAAACAACTATGACATCGCCATTGCGCGCTACGATCTCGACATCGCGGACACCGACATTCTCCGCACCGAAACCGGCGCCGCGCCGCTGGGCGCGCCGTCGGGATTGGTGACGGGCACCCTGGGCGGCTCGACCTCCACGCTCACCACCGGCGGTGGCCCAGGCGGCACCACGGTGGGCGCGGGTGGCGCCGGATCGGGCGCCAACGGCTTGACCCTCACCACCGCCGGCGCCGGCCCCACGCCGGAATCGTTCGACCCGGCCCTCACGGGGAACCTCCAGTTCGAGCGCGCCTTCGCGCCCCAGGTCAACACCCTCTTTTCCGGCGGCCTGGCCAAGCTGAACACCAATACCGATCTCTACAACTTCACCTACAACCAGGGCTTCGTGACCGGCACCGCTCTCCAGGCAGGGCTGCAGAACGAGAGAATCACCACCGATAACCCGTTCAGCGTATACAGTCCGAATCTCGAGTCGATCTTCAAGGCCACCGTCACCCAGCATCTGTTGCAGGGCGCCGGCATCTGGATCAACAAGCGCTTTATTTATCAGGCGCTCAACGACCGGCGCATCACCGATTCGTCGTTCCGCCAGCAGCTCATGTACACCGTGGATCAGGTGGAGACCATCTACTGGGGTCTGGTGCAAGCCTACGAGGACGTGCAGGCCAAGCAGCGCGCCCTGGATCAGAGCACGCAATTGCTTTCCGATGACCGCAAGCAGTTGCAGATCGGCACCATGGCCCCCCTCGACGTGGTGGATGCCGAATCGCAGGTGGCCAGCGACAAGCAGGCCCTCATCAGCGCCCAAAACGCGCTGAGCTACCAGCAGGAGATCATCAAGCAGGCCATCGCGCGAAACCTCAACGATCCCACGCTTTCCGCGGCGCCGGTGATCCCCACCGATCGCGTCAGCGTGGATCCGATTCCCGAGGAGAGCCAGCCCATCGAGTCGTTGGTCCAGGAAGCATTCAAGCAGCGGCCGGAGCTCGAAGAGGCCGTTTTGACGCTGCGCAACGACGAAATTACGCTGAAGGGCGCCCGCAATGCCCTCCTGCCCACCCTCGACGCTTATGCTTTTTACGGCTCCAGCGCGCTGGGCGGGGCGCAAAGCCCGCATTGCCAGACAATCAACTCAAGCTTTCAGTTCGGGCCCTGCGCGCCTGACACGTACCCGAGTATCGGATATGGCACGGTACTACAAAATCTCTTCAACAGCTCCGCCTCCGACAAGGGCGCGGGCTTCAACCTCACCATTCCCATCCGCAACCGCTATGCGGAGTCGGTGCACGAACGCTCGCTCATGGAGTACCGGCAGGCGGAGCTGCGCCTGGCGCAGCTCTACACGCAAATCCGCATGCAGGTGGTGAACCAGATGTATGCGCTCACCAACGAC
>JASHTU010000008.1 GCA_030040395.1 Acidobacteriaceae bacterium | reverse complement strand
CGTGAAATTGCCCTCCGGCTGAAGACCACCGAGCAGGTGATCAAGAATTACCTGCGCTCCATCTACGATAAGACCGGGGTTAGCGACCGCCTGGAACTGGCCCTGTTCACGATCCATCACCGGGTGCTGGCGCAAGCCGCGGCCGAAGTGGGCAGCAAACTGGACGCCGAAGAGCAGGCTGCGCCGAGCGCGGTGGCTTAGGGTGTATCGACATATACGGGTGGGCAGCGTTGCGAGCGAAAATTGAGCCAGACGAGGCGGAGGCCGAAGGCTTTGGCGGCTCCAAGGTCGAGGCCGACAACGAAGTATGGCTCAATTTGCGCCGCAACCCGGAGGGACGGGGCCATTTTTCCTCATCTCTGTGTCGATCGTCGCTAGCAGACGCCCGGTATGCGTCGCTCCTCTCTCCTTGATCTGAGAAAAAATGGCTCCCGTCGCTGCCCGCTCGTATATGTCGATACACCCTAGTCCTCGGAAGCGGCGCACGCTGCGGACGAGTTCTCGATACACGGCCGTTCCGGAATGCTAGCGCGGAGCCGGCTTCAAAATACCCATGCAACTTTACTCATGCGACTCGGCGGACGCTTCGGGATCTTCGTCCGGCGCCGAAAAGCAAACCAATCCTCGCGGCATCGAAGAAGGAAAGGACGTGAAGATATAGAGGCGCCCGGTGGAGATCGATGATCTCCCATCAGGTCCCAAAATCGGGACCTCCATCCCAGCGAGCCACCCGCAGGCGGGTTCCCGCGGCTCGCCGGGGGCCCCGGGACCTGGGGCGCCCAGGGATGGCGCCAAATCAAACGGTCAGGGACCTGATGCTCGCGCTTCAAATCATGAACAGAACGACTTCAACAAATTTCCGAGCCATTCTTGGGTTCGATGTGCCGGCATACCATTTACTTTTCAGTTACCCACCCCCCTACCCCCCTCTTCTGGAGGGGTTAAGTGCTTTGTTTGCAATCACTTGTACTATTCAGTACTGGGTCTAAATTCTTGATAACAAAGGGGTTAGATCCTAAAATCCTCAATCATAAGGACTTACGGCCCATTTTGAGGCGTTTTGCCCCGTTTTCGGCGCAGCCCTGGGCAGAGCCCAGCTGCGAAGGGGCCGCAAATCGAAGGGGGCGATTCTTTGAGAAAATCGCCCCTTGAATTCCCGGCTTTGGCTTGCAGCAGAAGAAGGAGTGCTATAGCCACCACTCCCGGGCCGCTCCGTCTCCGAAGAGGGAATCGCCCCGTTCTGCCACCTGAATCCATTTTAGCGATTTGGCGGAAATAACCGGCAGGGTTGGGAAGAAAAATAATGTGTTTGGGATGAAGGGGATGAGCTTGGATGCGAGGGCGGAGAGCTTGACAAGTCAGCTAAAGGCTGTGAACCTGCCCTTGCCTTTGTCGTTCAGGATGGCTTCGGCCATAAGGGAGCACGCCGAGTTCCAGGTGCAGAGAAACAGGACGTTGTGGGAGCGACCCATGGAGTGCGGTGAAGGGCGATTGGCCCGCTAAGAGGCGAGTCAGAGGTCCAATAAGCCCGGTTGCGGAGCTCAGCGCAGGAGCGCAAAGGCCACCACGGTTTCTGCCGGCAAGCCGATTTCGGCAACGTTCTCCTCCAGGAGCCTGGCTTCCAAATCATGGGGAACGGGCATTTCACAGGCGGCGACCTGGGCGGGCGTGGCGCCGGAAAAGCAGAGCTCGCAGTGGCCTAAAGCTTCTTCTCCGCCGGGGGCGGCGGAGCGGACGGGCGGACCGAAGACACGGCAGGTCATGGGCCGCCAGGCGTAGACATCGCAGCGGCCGGTGACGGGGTCGAGGGCCGGACAGGGGGCATGGTTGGCGAAGTCGTCGAAGCGGGCGCGGTCGATGTCCGAATCGCCGATGGCGCCCGTGTCGGGATTGCCGGGGAAAGCGGCTCCGTGCTCGTCGAGCCAGGAGCGGGCGCGTTCTTCGAGGGTCTGAGCCGTGGATGGAGCGGATGCTCGCAGGACGTTCATACCGGCGCGGAGGCGGGCGGCGTCGAGCGCGTTGATGGCGAAAGCGCCGTAGCAGCATTGGGTGCAGCCGGGGCGGCAAACGAGCCACGGGCCGGCCCGCCGCGCCGCCTCAGCCAGAGCGGCGTCGACGATCTGGACGAGTTCGGAGTCGCCCGCCGACAGATGCATCAGGGCAAGGATAGCGGATGGGGCGGCGAGCGCGGCGGTTGCTTTTCCCGGCGTGTCTGCGCTACTCTGCCCGCGGAGGTCCCTGTGGCTGAATCGCGCAGCACGATCATGCCAGCACTGCGCTACCGCAACGCGCCGGCGGCGATCGAGTGGCTGACCAAGGTTTTTGGCTTTGCGCGCCACGCGGTGTACGAAAACCCCGACGGAACCATCGCCCACGCCGAGCTGACGCTGAACGGCGGCATGATTATGCTGGGCTCGACCAAGGACGACGCGTATGGCAGCAGGTTCCGGTCGCCGAATGAGGCCGGCGATATCGAAACGCGGAGCGCGTACATCGTGGTGGCGGATGCGGATCTTGTGTATGCGCGCGCCCAAGCCGCGGGGGCGGTGTTTCTGCGGCCGATTCAGGATATGGACTACGGCAGCCGGGAGTTCACGGTGA
>JASHTU010000137.1 GCA_030040395.1 Acidobacteriaceae bacterium | reverse complement strand
GAGGCGCCCCAATGCTCCAGAAACTAAATGTGAATAGCGAAGTCAGGACGGTCGACGTATCGCGCGATACGCCACTGCTGTGGGTCCTGCGCGATGTGCTGGACCTGAAAGGAACCAAGTACGGCTGCGGTATGGGAGTCTGCGGCGCTTGCACTGTGCTGGTCGACGGGAAGGCGGTGCGCTCCTGCATGACCCGTGTCGGCAGCGTAGCCGGCCAGGCCATCACCACCATCGAAGGGCTTTCTGCAAATGCTGCCCACCCCCTGCAACAGGCGTGGGAAGCGCTGGACGTGCCGCAGTGCGGCTACTGCCAGTCCGGCCAGATCCTGGCCGCCGCTGCTCTGCTGGCCCGCACGCCTCATCCCACTGACGCCGACATTGACTCAGCCATGAGCGGCAATCTCTGCCGCTGCGGAACCTATCCGCGCATCCGCCAGGCTATTCACCAGGCGGCCGAGGCGGCCCACGCGCCAGCCCTGAAGGGTTGAAAGAGGGCGAACACCATGAACATCGACATTGAACTTGACCGCCGTTCCTTTCTCAAGATGACTGCTCTTACCGGTGGAGTCGTCGCGCTCGGCCTTTACAAACTTCCCGGGGCAATCGCGCAGGATCATGGACAACCGCCTGGCTTCGTTGCTGTGGCGTTCATCCGCATCGACCCCAGCGGCGTTGTCACGCTCATGGCCAAGAACCCTGAGCTAGGGCAGGGGGTCAAGACCATGCTGCCCATGCTCATCGCTGAAGAGCTCGACGCCGATTGGAACCAGGTGCGCATCGAGCAGGCCGACGCTCACCCGGAACTGTTCGGAGACCAGTCTGTCGGCGGCAGCACCGCCACCCCCATCAATTGGGATCCGCTACGCCGTGTCGGCGCCGCCTACCGGCAAATGCTGATCACCGCGGCGGCCCAAGCCTGGGGTGTGCCCGAGTCCGAATGTTCTAGCGACTGCGGCAAAGTTGTGCACGCAAGTTCCGGCCGCATGTTCCCCTACGGCCAACTTGCCGCCAAAGCCGCCACGCTCACCCCGCCCGACCTGCGCTCCGTCAAGCTCAAAGACCCCAAGGACTATCGCATCATCGGCCACTCGCACCCCGGCGTCGACAATCGCGCCATCGTCACCGGCAAACCGATCTTCGGCATCGATATCAAACTTCCTGGCATGCTCTATGCCGTCATCCAGAGGTGCCCCGTATTCGGCGGCAAAGTCAAGAGCGCCAACATCGACGAAGTCGGCAAGGTTCCCGGAGTGCGCAAGGTGCTGGTCATCGAAGGTACGCTCTCCAACGATCCGGTTGCAGCGTGGGAACCGGGCATGGAGCCCGGCGTGGCCATCCTCGCCGATACGTGGTGGCAGGCGCAGAGCGCTCGCAAAAGCCTGAAGATCGAATGGGACTATGGCCGCGGCGCCGGCCAGAACAGCGACGACTTCGCCAAGCGCGCCGCGGAGTTGCTCAAATCTCCGCCCACTAGCTCCGTGCGTAGTTATGGCGACGTTGACGGAGCTCTCAGATCGTCCGCGAAGGTCCTCGAGACCGTCTACGCCTACCCATTTCTTGCCCACGGAACCCTCGAGCCTCAGGACACCACCGCCGCTTACAGCGACGGCAAGCTTGAAATCTGGACCACCAGCCAGACGCCCACCGACGGCCGCGCCCTTGTTGCGACCACGATGGGCTTGGATCCGGCCAACATCACGATCCACATGTGCCGCGCTGGCGGCGGCTTCGGCCGGCGCCTGCAGAACGACTACATGGTCGAGGCCGCCTGGCTGGCGAAGCAGGTCGACAAGCCGGTCAAGCTCGTCTGGGCGCGGGAAGACGATTTCACCCACGACGCCTATCGACCCGGCGGCGTCATCGGTCTCAAAGGTGGACTCGATGCGCAAGGCAAGCTTGTCGCATGGAGCCAGCACCTCATCACCTTCGGAGAAGGGACGACACTCGTGCAGAGTGGCGATATCGGCGGCGACCAGTTCCCCGCTGGCCGTGTCCCGAATTATTCCTTGGGAACGAGCGCCATCCCACTCTGGCTGCGATGCGGAGCCCTTCGCGCCCCCGGCGACAATGCCTTCGCTTTCGTGCACCAGTCCTTCCTCGATGAGCTGGCTGCCGCTGCGGGCCGCGATCCTCTCGACTTCCAGTTCGACATCCTCGACGCCGCGCCTGCGCCGGGCACAGGGGTCGATCCAAATAATCCCGAACTGCTGAATCCCGAACGCATGAAGGGCGTGCTCTCGCTGGTCGCCGAAAAATCCCGCTGGCGTGACCGCCAAAAATCTTCTGGTCGCGGCATGGGGCTGGGTGTCCACTTCTGCCACCTCGGCTACTTCGCCATGGTCGCCGAAGTCAGCGTCGACGGCCAAAATCGCGTGACTGTCCACCATGTCTGGGCCGCCGGTGATATCGGCAGTCACATCATCAATCCTGCGGCCGCCGAAAACCTGTGCTGCGGCGGCATCATCGAGGGCTTGAGCCACCTGCAGCAGGAGATTACTCTTACCGGTGGCCGCGTGGACCAGACCAACTATCATCAGCACACGATGTTGCGCATCCGCCAAGCCCCGGTCATCGAAGTCTTCTGGCGCATGAGCCAGTTCGCGCCCACCGGTCTGGGCGAACCTGGGCTGCCGCCTATTTTGCCGGCGGTCGGCAACGCCATCTTCGCCGCAACCGGAAAACGCATACGGACGCTGCCCCTGAAGAGGAGCGGATTCAGCTACGCTTGAATGGGACCACGATGGCCGGCGAATCGTGGAGCGCAATTGCACTCGCCAAAAGCGAGATCCGGGGTCGCGAACCCGCCGTGGAGACGGGAAGCCTCGGCAAGTCTCATGTGCCATAGGCGGAGTGTTCGCGCCGTATATTCCATTCGGATTCTTCTCGCGAGGCAATTGCCGCGGTAGATTTCCTCACTATGCCGGCACTGACTTTTGGTGTGCTCTATTGCTTCTTTGTCGTCGCCCACAGGCGAAGCAAAGTTCTTCACTTCTCGGAAACGACGCCATTGACGCCGAATATGAGCGCGCTGTTTATTCCCCTAACGGTGAATAGCAGATGCAATTGGGCGCGGATCGAATTTTGGCGACGGACAGGGAAAACCTAGGCGCAATTTGGGCGCAACTTTAGCCACAAAGGATTCAGATATCTTCTAATCTCCTGAGTCTAAATATCCTTGAGGCGGGTGCCGGGAGGGGGGTCGAATCTTAGCCGCTGTCCGAAACACGCAAGTTACTGATTCCACAATCGCCAAAATCGCTCAAATCGCCACAACCGATATCTTCAGGCACATTCTGGGCACAGTGATCCTGCGGCGATGTCGAGCTCGGGTCCATAGGCTACCCCGCTCCAGGGGTGTGCGGATCACGTGTGCGTTGCCCGTTTCCCGGCAACCTGCCGGACCCAGAAATCATGGAGCTTGGCGACTTGCGTCGCTGAGCGATTTGGCGATTTCGCCCAAGTGGAGAAGCATTTCTGGCAACAAAGCCTGTTCGCCGATTCGGATGTGGTCACCCAGTATCTCACCGCGTGGAGCCACTCACGCGTCCGGCTGCGGAGCGGATGATCTGCCACAATCATCCAGGTTCGCAGCAGGGCGAGAAGATGTTGGCGTAAATCAGCCGGCCTCACCCGTCCTGCAGCCGGGCAATCTGGCTGCAGGCGTTCACGAGCGCTGTGGCACAGGCGCTGCGGAGGCGGACTTGAGGCCCATCCTCTGGAAGATGGCCATGGCTGGACACCAGTTGGTGAAAGCCGATTGAAACAGGTTGAGGCCTACGAATGCAGTGAGCCAGAGCCAGTAGGGCGACACCCAGTGAGCCAGTCCCAGCGAAGCCAGCACCATAGCTCTAGCGAGAAGACGAAGCGCGCGTTCGACGGTCATATCAGCACCTCTTGTTGCTCTTTAGGAGCAGTTTGATTCGCCCTGGCCTTGCGCTCGTGGAGCATGAAATAGAGCACGGGAACCGCCGGCTAGGACAAGAATGTGGAGGCCACGCCGCCCGCGATCAGCGAGAGGCCGAGGCCCTGAAAGATGGGATCGGCGAGGATGACGCTGGCGCCCACGATAACGCCCGCGGCAGTGAGCAGCACCGGACGCAGCCGCACCGCGCCTGCGTCGATCACCGCCTCAGCTAGCGGCAAGCCCTCGCGCCGCCTGAGTTCAATGAAATCGACAACCAGGATGGAGTTGCGCACGATGATGCCTGCTCCGGCGATAAAGCCGATCATCGATGTCGCGGTGAAGAACGCACCCAGCATCGCGTGTGCGGGCAGAATTCCGACCAGCGTGAGCGGAATGGGGATCATGATGGCCAGCGGCACGGTGAAGGACTTGAACCAGCCCACCACCAGCACGTAAATCAGAATGAGAACAACAGCGAAGGCAAGGCCCAGATCGCGGAAAACTTCGAGGGTAATCTGCCATTCGCCGTCCCACTTCATTGAGTAGCTGTCAGTGGACTGCGGTTGCACGGAGTTGAAGATGGCGAGATGGCCGCCGTCGGGAAGTGTGAGGCGGCGGATGGCCTCATTCATCTTCAGGATGGCGTAGACGGGGCTTTCTTCCGCGCCGCCCACATCACCCATCACGTAGACCACGCGCTTGAGGTTCTTGCGATAGATGTCCGGCTGAAGCGTCGTGTGCTCCACGTTGACCAGTTCGCGCAGGGAAACCATGCTGCCGTCTGCGCCGCGCAGCTTCACGTTCTCCAGCGCCTGCTCCGACGAACGCTCTGGCCGCTCCAGTTCCACGCGGATGGGAACAGCCTCGCGCGCATCCGGCACATGCAGCAGCCCCGACTGCGCGCCCGATGTCGCCAGCGCCAGTGTCTGAGCAACTTCGGCAACGGGAATGCCATGCAGCGCTGCCTTGGCCTGATCCACATGGAAATTGAGCTGCGGCTGCGGGTCCTGCGTGTACCAGTCGGCATCCACCACGCCCGGGGTCTCGAGGAAGATTTGCTTTACCTGGCGGGCCACCGCCACCTGGGCGTCGAGGCTGGGCCCGTAGATTTCAGCCACCAGCGTTTGCAGCACCGGCGGTCCCGGCGGAACCTCCGCCACTTGCAGCCGCGCTCCGTAGGCCGCGCCGATGCTATCGAGTTCCGGCCGCAGCCGCCGTGCGATGGCATGGCTCTGTGCGCTGCGCTCGCCGGCCGGCAGCAGATTCACCTGAATGTCTGCCTGGTTCGCTTCATGGCGCAGATAATAGTGCCGCACCAGCCCGTTGAAATTCACCGGTCCTGAGGTTCCTGCATAAATCTGGCAATTGGCAACCTCCGGCTGCTGGGCTAGGTAGGAGCCGAGCGCCTGGGCCACGCGCGTGGTCTGCTCCAGCGGGGTGCCGTCGGGCATGTTGACGATCACCTGGAACTCGCTCTTGTTGTCGAAGGGCAGCATCTTCACCAGCACCATCTTGAGCGGCACCAGCGCGCAGGCCAGCAGCAGCAGCGCAGCAACCGCCACCAGAAATGCCCAGCGGTTGCGGGCGCGCTTCATAAGCCGGTACATGATGCGGCGATAAAAGCGCGTCAGCCAGCCTTCGCGTTCGGGCGTGAGCGTGTGCGCGCCCTTCAGGTGCTTGCCGCCCAGCAGGCGCATCGCGGCCCACGGCGAAACCACGAAGGCCACCGCCAGCGAAAACAACATGGCCGTGGAGGCGCCCACCGGGATGGGCCGCATGTACGGTCCCATCAGCCCGCGGACAAAGGCCATGGGCAGAATGGCGGCGATCACGGTAAACGTGGCCAGGATGGTTGGATTGCCGACCTCCGAGACCGCTTCTACGGCGATATCGCGGAGCGGGCGCCCGCCGTTGGCCCTCATGCGGAAGTGCCTCACCATGTTCTCGACCACTACGATGGCGTCGTCCACAAGAATGCCGATGCTGAAGATGAGCGCGAAGAGCGTGACCCGGTTGAGCGTGTAGCCCATCAGGTAAAACACGGCCATGGTCATGGCCAGCGTGACCGGAATGGCCAGCAGCACCACGCCCGACTCGCGCCAGCCCAGAAACAGCGCGATCAGCAGCGTGACGGAAAGCGTGGCCAGCAGCACGTGCCTGAGCAGCGTGTCCGACTTCTCTTTCGCCGTTGCGCCGTAGTTGCGCGTGGTGGTGATGGTCAGGTCATTGGGCAGGCGCACGCCTTTCATCGCGTTCACGCGCGCCAGCACTGCGTTGGCAATATCGGTGGCGTTGGTGCCTTTGCGCTTGGCTACGGTGATGGTCACCGCGGGAAATTCATTACCCTGCCGCTCGCCAAAGAGCACGTAATCCTGTGGCTCCTGCGGTCCGTCGATGATCTTGTCGGCGACATCGCGCAGGTACACCGGCTGGCCATGGGCAGCGCCCAGCACCGCGCCGCCCACGTCCTGGGCGTTGCGAAACAGATTGCCGGCGTCGAGGCGAATCTCCTGGTTGCTGTCGGCGAACTGGCCTGCCTGCGTCCGCGCGTTGGCAGCCTGCAGGCGCTCGACTACGTCTTCCGGCGAAAAGCCGAAGCCGGCGAGCTTGGCGCTGTCGAGAATCACGCGCATGGCGCGCGGCCGTCCGCCGATGATGGTAGTTTCCGAGACGTCGGGGACCTTCTGGATCTCGTGCTGCACCTCTTCGGCCATCTGCCGCAGTTGGAAGCTGTCGTAGTTCTTCCCCCACAGCGTCAACGCCAGAATCGGCACATCGCCAATGGAGCGCGCCTTGATCATCGGCTGCGATGCGCCCTGCGGCATGCGGTCGGCATTGGAATAGAGCTTGCTGTACACCTTCACCAGCGCGTCTTCTTCCCGCGTGCCCACCAGGAAGCGCACGATCACCAGGCTCTGCCCGGGGCTGGAGATCGAATACACATACTCCACGCCGGGAATTTCGTGCATCAGGCCCTCGATGGGCGCAGTCACGCGCTACGCTACTTCCTGCGGAGAAGCGCCGGGCATCGCCGTCATCACGTCCAGCATGGGCACCAGGATCTGCGGTTCCTCTTCGCGCGGAATCGACAACACGGCGAAGAAGCTCAGCGCCAGTGCGGCGACAATCACCAACGGCGTCAGCCTGGAATCGAGGAAAGCGCTCGCCACGCGGCCGGCAATGCCTAGCTTGCAAGCCGGCGCGGAAAACCCGGGCGCGCAGGTGTTGGGGTCGCTGTTCATGGCTGCGCTCCGTTGATGGGCTCGACGCGCTTGCCGGAAAAGTCGCTATCGCCGGGATGATTCACCAGCGTTTCGCCGGGCCCGAGACCGGAAAGCACTTCCACGTGGTCGCCGTGCGTGCTGCCGAGGGTAATGTAGCGAAGTTGCGCCACGCCGTCAGCGCCCAGCGCGTACACATAGGCCAGCGAGCCGCGCATCGTGATCGCCGATTGCGGCACCAGGATGGCCTCTTTCGCCGCGCCGGGAAACTGCGCCGTCGCGTACGTGCCGGCGCGCACATTCTTCGTAGCGGACAGGTCCAGCTTGACCTGAAAGCTCCGGCTTGCCGGGTCGGCGGCGGGAATGATCTGCGCCACCTTGCTGTTCACCATGCCGCTGACGCCATCGACGGCAACAGGCACGGTCATGCCCAGGCACACCGACGCGATCATCGACTCATCCACGGATGTGACCACCTGCAGCGGCCCATCGCGGTCCACCTCGAGCAGCGGAACTCCCGGCGAGGCCAGCGTTCCCGGATCGGCGAGACGCGCCGTGATGACGCCGGCAAAGGGCGCGTGAAGCGCCGTGTAGCCAAGCTGGGCGCTCGCGCCGGCCACCGCCGCTTTTGCCTGTTCGGTTTGCGCCTGGTAGGACTCAAGCCGCAACTGCGCCGCCTGCGAGCGCTTCTCCACCTCGTCGAACTCCTGCGGGCTCACGCTGTTTTCTTTTTTCAAGATCTCGTAGCGGGCCAGCGTCTCGGCTGCCAGTGACGCATCGGACTGCGCGGCCATCTGCTGGCGGCTGGCGGCCTCCGCGGCGGCGTTGGCCTGATTCAGCGAGGAGCGCATGGCCGCGTCGTCCAGCACCACCAGCAACTGCCCGGAGCGCACGCGATCGCCGGCCTGCACGAGCACCCGGCGAATCTGTCCCGGCACCTGCGCGGAAATGGCCGCTGTCTCTTTTGCGCGCAGAGTTCCGGTGGTGCAGATTCTCTCGGGCTCCGGGGTCGACACGCTGTGCACCAGTTCCGCCTGCACCGTGGCGGACGCGGCCGCTACTGCCGGCGCGCCGCCATGCGAGCATCCAGCAACCAACAAAGGAATGATCAGAAGAGAAGGAAACAAGAAGCGGTTCATTGCAGGGCCTCCGCGGAGTCGGGTGTGAGTTGGCCGGTGGCATAGAGCAGCGCGGCATAAGACACGGTATTGCCGTACACGGCGCGCCAATAGTCGTTCTGGCTCTGCCGCTGCGCATCGCCGGCGCGCAGCAGATCGGTCATGGTAGCCAGGCTGGCGTTGTAGCGATTGCGCAGAATGCGCAGGCCCTCGGTAGATTGATCCACGGCGGCCTGCGCCGTGGCCACCATGTGCTCCGCGGTCTGGTGGCCGGTAAAGGCGCGCTCCACGGCCAGCCGAATCTGCAAGGCAGTCGCCTGCTCCTGCGCTTCCGCTTTTTGCCGTGCTGCCTCTTCCTGGTGCAGGCGCTCGCGCCTGGCCAGCGGCAGAATGTCGAAGGAGAGCTGAACACCGGCCACCCAGTTGTCGCCGCCGCTGCCGGCAAAAGTCTGGCGATCCGTTTCCCAATCGCCGTAGGCGCCAATCTGGGGCAGAAAATCGGCCCTGGCGGCGTGAACAGCGGCTTGTTCCGCTTGCGCCGCACTGCGCAACGCCCGCAGATCGGGCCGCGCCTTCATGCCGGCGGCAATGTCGTCCGCGAGCGTTCCCTCAGGAAAGCTCTTTGCCTCAAGCGGCGCCAGTGTGGGCCGCGGAGCAATGATCTCGGTCCCGCCCATCGCGGTCTCCAGTTCCTCCCACGCCGTCTCCTGTTCGCCCTCGGCGGCAATGCGCTCCTACTGGCGCTCGGCCAGATTCACTTGCGCGGCCAGCAGATCGGAGTCGACTGCGAGCCCAGCCTTCACGTGCGCCTGCGCGTCACGGAGCAGCGCTTTGGCTGTCTCTTCGGCGTGCTGCGCAATATCCGCCTGGCGCTGCGCATAGAGAACCGCCTGATACGCCTGCACAACCTGGAGGACGATGCCCTGGTTCACGGCGCCCTTCATCTCTTCCGCGCTCCTGGCGCCCAGTTGCACGGCATGGATTCTGTCCTCCATCGCCCACCCGTCAAAGAGGCGCCACTCGCCGTGAACCGAGTGGCAAAATTGTTTACCGGTACGGGCCGGTTGAGCGAGTTCAGCGAGAAATCTGCCTGGGTGAACTGCTGCTGGCGCAGCCTGGCGCCGAAGACATAAACCGGATCGTTGCCGCGCGAAATGTCCTCGAAGAAGTTGACTTGCGACAGGAGTGCTGTTTTCGCCAGGCTGGTGTTCGCGACCGCCTGTTGCAGAGCGGCGTGCGACGATGCGGCTTGCGGGCTCCGCTCCAAGGCGCGATCGATAGCCTGGCGCAGCGTGAGCGTCTGCGCAAACACGGTGCGCAGCGCCGTGGCCAGCAAAACTCCAGAAATAAGAAGTATCCAACGTCGCCTGCTCATGGTCTCCCGGCGCATCCAGCGGCGGCACGAACGGGAAGATGGTCGCAATGTGATGCGACAGCTTCCGGACCGGTTGCAACTCGAAGGTGCCTTTACTCCTGAAAACGCCGGGAGGCGGTAGTTCGTTACAGGGAATTTTTGGTCAGCCGCAGATATTCCTCGGTGAGCAGGCGGCGGAGAACCGGCGGGCCATCCGCCTCGGGACAAACGTCCAGGGCGCGGCAGCGGTCGATCGCCTGTTTCAGTTCCTGAATGAAGGCCACGCAGGCAGGGCAGCCTTCCATGTGGCGGCGCATCCGGTCGCAGGATTCCGGTGGCAGGCAGTTGTCCAGATACTCCGAAAGGTTTGCGAAGATCTGCCGGCAGTCGGCGGGCCGGTCCGCGGAGGACTTCGACCTGCGCCGCTTCTGCGTCTTGCCGCTCCGGCGGCGGTCCATCTCCTTGCGCAGAAGCAGACGCGCGCGGTGCAGACGCACGCGAACCGTGCCCGCCTGGAGGGAAAGAATCCGCGCCACCTGCTCGGTTTCCAGCTCTTCCATATCGTGCAACACCAGAACGATTCGCAAGGGCGGCGGTAGTTCGAGCACCGCCTGATGCAGCAGGCGATGGTCCTCACCCGTGACAGCCGCTGTTTCCGGATCTTGCTGCGAGACGGTGAGAAGCCAGGCCAACTCATCTCCCGTGGGCATCAGGTCTTCTAGCAGGACAGTGCGCCGGTACGAAGCGCGGCGCCGGGTCTGCAAGCAGCGGTTCTTTGCCGCAGTGTACAGCCACGCCGAGAGCGCCTGCGGGTCTTCCAGGTTCGCCAGATGCGGCAGAGACTTCAGCAGGACTTCTTGCGCAGTGTCTTCGGCATCCTCGCGATGTCCACAGACCTTCATGCCAAACGAGAGCACAGTCTTTTGCAGCGTTTCCAGTGCGCGCGAGACGGTTTGCGTATCCCCTTTACGCAACCACTTCACCGCCTGTTCTAGCTCAGCGCGCAACTCAGACCTCCCGAAGCAGACGTTTCATTGTAAAAGGGAACGGCGCTCCGTAGAGGCGGGCACGACGAATTGCGAAGAGCCGCGGACTCGCAATACCTCTTAAGGCTCAGTCGGCCAGTATGCAGTGATCCGGTCCAGTCGGATCTCAACTGTTGCCAGGCCGAGTCACTCATTCAGACCCGTTGCTTTACCGGGGAGGGTGGATGGGTAGTGGGCCTCGGACATGGTTCGGCCCTGCACCTGGACGTATCCTTTTCGGCCAGGTGGTTCATCATACCTCGGCAGTTCGCGTCAGGGTGTCGCGATAGTTCCAGGGCATCCATTTCGCGGGGCAGGCGGCCAGTTGCCGGGCATGGCGCTGGATTTCGATCAGGTAGTCGAAGGAGTTGGCTCCGCATAACTGGCAGGTGTGGATCAGGCTCATGAATAGATCGCCGACCTCGGCGCCGTTCAAGGTGCGATAAAACAAGGCATTCTTGCGATGAAGAACGGCTCGCTTCAAGGCCCTTTCTACTATGTTGTTGTCCAGCGGAGCTCCAGCCTGGCGAAGGAATAAGGTCAGAGGCAGCCAGTGGCGCAGCAGATAGTTGATCGCCTGACCCAGCCCGGAGTTGGGCTCTGTCCTCCGCTGGGCCAGTTGCGCTTCCAGCCAGAGGTGCAGCTGATCCATCACCGGTGCGCTGCGCTGCTGGTGAAGCCGCAGCCGTTCGTTCGCCGTCAGTCCGTCATCCCGCGCTGCGGCATCGTGGCCGTACACCAGGCCGAGCATCTCCAGCACGTAGCGGCATTCGGCGGGGAAGTTCTCCGCTATCTCCAGGAACTGCCGGCGTCCATGCGCCAGGCAGTTGGCCAGGAGGATCTCGGTCCCGGCAGCAAGCCGCGGGACATTGCGCGATAGTGCGTCGCACATCTGCACCGGCGAAGGCAGTTCTCGACTTCGCTGCTTCAGCACATCGGCGAGGTTCTCGCCCGCATGCTTGGATCCGGTGAAGTAAAGCGCCATCTTCCGTCCCTCGCAGGTGGACACGATCCCGCTGGTAAACACACCGGTGCGCTCGTCCTTTGGATCACGCTCGAGGCGCAGCACACGCATGCTGGTGTCGTCGTTGTGCACCACCTCGCCTTGCGCCGCCTGGCGGATCAGCTCGTCACGCGCCGGTTTGATCAGTTGCCCGGCCTGCGCGACGATCCCCCATTGCGTGGCCGCCGGCAGCGGAATGCCCATCTGCTTTTCCAGTTGCTCCAGCCGGTGGAACGGCGTACCGCTCCCGTACTTGAGTTGGGCGATCATGGCCGCCGCCGACTCATCGTACTTGTCATCACCAATTCGCGGTGGCGCCTGCGCCGTGAACACCTGCCCGCACGCGCCGCAACGCAATCGCTCCAACGAATAGACCGTGGCTGCAAGTGGCGCATGGCCGGTGACGCGCACCAACACCTTCGGCTCCTTCTGCGCATACACGTTGCCTTGCCCGCACTCCGGACAGCGATCTCCGTGGGCCAAGGTCTGGTGTTTGATCTCCACTCTCTTGACGCCGCTGAACGCCTCGGCTCCGTTGCGGCCATGTCCGGGCGGTGAAGGTTCATTTGGATCCGGCTGCTTTCCGGTGTCGCTTGCTGCGTCTTCGGGCTTCCCCGCCACGAAACTGGTCCTCTCTGTGTTGCGCGGCCGCACCAGCATCGCCGCCAGGGCATGCAGCGCTTCCCGCAGCTTGTGATGATCTTCCTCGCTCAGCGGCGCCTGGCGCGCTCCATTCAGCACCCGGTCCAGTTCCTCCAGGTTCACCTCGATGCGGCGCCGGGGTTCTTTCATGCCCGCGACCCCAGCAGTTCACGGAAACGTCTGGTCAGCGGATAACCCAGAACCTCTTTGATCGACCGGTTCGGTACATAACTGTTGGACTGCTTGCCTCTCCCCGTCGTCCGCCCCAGCAACACCCAGTTGGCCGCCCGATAACAGGTCCCGCGAAAACGCTCCGGATCCACGAACGTCTCCAGGAAGTAGATCGGATGGCCGTACAGTTGTTGCCAGTCACCGGAGATCCGCGCCGCCATGCGGCCCAGGATGTGCGACGCCAGGTGCTCCACTCGCACCCAAGGCAGGATCAGGAAGCGCGTGTTGTAGGCGATGAAGCGGATGCGACTGCGCCGCGCTGCGGCATCTCAGCCGATGTAGTGATCGCGGCTGGCCAGATGGCGCGGCGCTGAAGACCAGGCCAGGCACGCTACGGGACGACCCTGTGCCCACACCACATACTTCAGGTGCTCTCCCACCGGTTGTTCATAGCCAAGATAGTGATGCTGTTCCATCAAGCTATTGAACAGCGGCTCCTGCGCCGTGCGCCGTACCTGCTCCGGTTCCAGCGGCTGCAGCTTACACAGAGCGCCTTCGATAGGAGTGGCATCGATCAGCACCGGCTGCGGACCGGCCCGCCGGGACAGCGGATTATGGCGAACGTAGCTGACCGGCGGCAACGTGATCTGCCCGGCACGCTCCAGCATCAGCTGCAGGCCCCGGCACACCATGTCGCGCAACGCCCCGTTGGCCTGCCCCCACTGCCAGGCCGCGCAGAGACGGACCGACAACTTACGGCGGCTCTCTCCGGGGTAGCGCTCGATCAGCGCACCTATATAAAAGATGTCTTCCTGGCTGATTTCCCGCCCGCGATAGCGGAACTCGCCCATTGCTCAGCAGTATGAACGAGTCTTTCTTGGAACGTAAGGAAGAAATGATGGCTACTTCAGTGCGCTCACTCGGCGCCACATCGGCGCGGCTTCAGTCTCACATAGTCCAACCGCAGCGGATGAGCCACCGCATACAGGCCATGCTCGCGCGCCAGCTCTTCCGCCGCCTGCCACAAACTCTCAGGGATCTTCGCCCCATGTGGCTGTGCGCCGCGGAACTGATCCAACTGCCGCTGCAACTGCACGATGGCCTCTGGGATAGCCATGTTGCTCTTATCGTTCAATCTCACCCGACCTCAGCGGATGACTGAACGCAACAATCCCAACTACACCGCGTCACGCAGCTTCACCGAAAACTCACGACCTTCTTGAGCACGTTGACCTAGGCTCCACAACGAACGCTGTCGACACGGCGTGGCATGGGCGGGATTGTCCGTCCTTCTCAAAACTCGCGCAAACGAGCGCGGCGAAGTGGACACCACAATGGACACCAAACCCGTGGTTTTGTGGACACCATGATGGACACCATGGCAGTAAGCCATTGATTTTAATAGGATTGGTGCCGAAGAAGGGACTCGAACCCCCACACCCTTGCGAGTACATGGACCTGAACCATGCGCGTCTGCCAATTCCGCCACTTCGGCGCGGACGCTCTTTCAGCGCGTGCGTTGAGAGAGCAGTAACTTTGAGTCTTGCAAATGCCTTGACCGAGTGTCAAACCCGCATCAGACTGCCCGCATCAGGCCGCCCGCG
>JASHTU010000136.1 GCA_030040395.1 Acidobacteriaceae bacterium | reverse complement strand
TCCGGACAGGGATTGCCCGTGCCCCAGTAGAGCGTGTTCAGCTCAGGATCGTACGTTCCCGGCATCCACGTGGTGGCGCAGCCATGCTTGTACATGTCGCCCGGCCAGCTTTCCGAGCCAAATTCGCCGGGAGCCGGAATGGTCCAGAAACGCCACACCTCTTTGCCGGTCTGGGCGTCAAAGGCCGCCAGAAAACCACGCACTCCATCATCGCCGCCGGAAGTTCCGACCAGCACTAGATTTTTGACAATCAGCGGCGCGCCGGCGCCGCCGTAGTTCCTGTTGTCTGTGGCGTAGGCTCGATCCCAGATCAGATTGCCCGAGCGCGCGTCCAGGCACAGCAAGTGCGCGTTGTCTGTCTCCATGTAGACGCGCGCGCCCAGAACCGCAACCCCGCGATTGATATGGCCCGATGCATCGTCGATCAAGCCGCTTGAGACGGCGCGCGCATGGCGCCACAACAGTCTGCCGGTTTGCGCATCCAGCGCATAGGCGTCGTTCGAGCCTGTTATGAACATTACCCCGTTTACGACCACCGGCGTCACCTCCAACACGCCGGCATTTTGGGTATGAAATATCCACTTCGCCGCCAGATGACTTACGTTCGCCGGAGTCACCTGATCCAGACCGCTGTAACGCCGGCCCGTATAGTCGCCGTTATATGAAATCCAGTTATTCATGGCTTGCTTCTGAAGCAGGTCGTTCTGCTGTACGTCGATCAGGCCTAACTCCAGTCCACCTAAAGAAGCAGCTGCGGCGCCTTGCGCATCCGGCCCATTGGGACCTGTGCGCGCCTGCGCCGCAATCGCGCCCGCCACCAGCAGAATGGCCGCCGCATAGCCACTTATCAGTTTGCAGAATCTCGCCATCGCTTAGTTTCCTTCGCTGTCTCCGTTCTCATCCATGCTGCAAAAGGCCTATCTGTACCAGAAGCCGAGTCAGGTCGCGCCGGGAGCCAGGCAAAAAACGCGGGCTCGCTGTTTTCAATTCGCCCTAACTTATTCATTTTGAAATTCTCTTTCGCTAATCTCCCCCGCGCCGCCCGCGCGCCGGCGGCGCCTCGGGCGGCGCATTCTTGCCAATAACCTCTGAATACGCCACTAAGTCATCCAGTTCCTTGACGCTGAGCCGGTTTGCATAGTCCGCCGGCATCAGAGAATGATCGATGTAGTTCACCGCCGCCAAGTTATTCCGCTCGAAGAAGTGAAACCGGCCGTCCTCGCTTTGCAGCACCAGTTGCAAATTGTCTTCAGTGCGCACCACTCCGGATATCTTGTCTCCCGTCCGGGTCTGCACCTCCGCGCCGCGCCAGCCCGGCTGCGACTGCGTATCCGGTTTCACAATCGCCTGCAAGATGGCGCTCGCGTCCCGGCTATGCCCGTACGAGGTCAGGTCGGGAGCGAGAAAGCCTCCCTGCCCGCTGATCATGTGACACTGAGAGCACCCTCCCTTGCCGAAGAAAATCGCTTTCCCGGCAGTCACATCGCCTGCCGGCTGGCCGCTGGACGGGAGGGCGCCCTTCACCCCTTGAAGTTGGCGCAGATACTTCACGACGCTTTGCGCTTGCTGATCGCTGAATTGAAGAAACGCAGGCATGCCCGCAGCCGTGCCGTTGTGCAGCACAGCCAGCAAATCCCCGTCCGACATGGCAATTACGCTTGGCGCAGTCGCGATTCCCGGGCCCATGTCGCTGCCCTTGCCGTCGGCTCCATGACAAACCGCGCAGTTGTGCGAAAAGGTCGCGGCGCCCTGACCGTCAACCTGCGCCGATCCAGGCATGGTCACGGTCAAAAGAACACAGAGGACCGGAAGGCCGAACGCAGGATAAGCGGCCCGCCCCATAAGCCAGTTGAGTTTCATTGCAGTCTCTCCGTCCAGCCCAGTTCACGCACAGCGATCTCACCCGTTCCCGGCGTTCACATCAGAACAGCCGAATCAGTACCCGCCCAGCGATTCGCTTCCGGCGCCGGCCGAGGAGACAAAGCGGCAAACTTTTCCGCGCCACATGCAGCTATCTTTTCCAAATAGATAAACATAAGACAAATGTCTGTTGACACTTTAGGCTGTAGCTTCATGCTGGACTCGATCTATTTCGATCATCACATATTAAATGGCGGCTCCTAGAGCTTCTGAATTCCCGGTAAGGATAAAATTCTCAGCCCGCTGGCGCGCGCGCCGGCGGTAGATCGCGCCAACAAAGATCCAGGGAGTAGTGTTCATGCCTGGTATCAATGGGTTATGCCGAGTGTCTGCCGCAGTTGTGATCGCTTTGATAATGCCGATGGGGAGCATTGCGCAAGAGGACCAAAGGGCCTCAACGCCGCAGGCAGAGACGCCGGCTGCGCAGCGCGAAGCCGGAACAGGGAATCGCGCGGAGCACGTGCCCAAAGAAGGCTCGTCCATCACCGTTGATCACGCCATGCGAACGTCGCTGCCGGAACCGGGACGCGACAATGCCTTCTCGATGACGGTGACCCAGTACGGGATCACGGCGACTCTGCAAACGCTGGCCTCGGTGGCGGGATCGGCGATCCTGGCCAAAGGCGGGAACGCGATCGACGCGGCGATCGCAGCCAATGCGGCCGTGGGCGTGGTTGAGCCAAGCATGAATGGCGTGGGCGGCGACCTGTTCGCCATCTACTGGGATAACAAGGGCAAGAAGCTCTATGCGATCAACGCCAGCGGATGGTCGCCCGCAGGGTGGACGCCGGAGACATTTAAAGACAGACACATTACCCGGCTGCGCGGCATCTGGTCGGTGACCGTGCCGGGCGTGGTGGCGGGCTGGCAAGCTCTGCATGACCGCTTTGGAAAATTGTCTCTCGCTGAAGATCTGAAGTCCGCCGAAGCGCTGGCGGAAAATGGTTTCCCGGTATCGGAAGCCAATTCCGTGGAGTGGGAAAAGTACGGGATACCCTTTGCCGATCAGCCAGAGTTCGCGCGAGTTTTTCTGCCCAATGGAAGCTATGTCCACTTGGGACAGCTCTTCAAAAACTCCGATATTGCGCGCACGCTGCGCCTGATTGGGGAGCAGGGGCGGGACGCGTTCTACAAAGGGGAGATTGCCAAGGCGATCCTCGAGACTTCGCAAGAAGAGGGCGGCGTTATGACGGCGGCCGACCTCGCGGATTATCAGCCGGAATGGGTTACGCCAGTCTCGACGACGTATCACGGCTGGACCGTTTATGAGATCCCGCCCAACACCCAGGGCGTGGCGGCGCTTTCCATGTTGAACATCATGGAGCATTTTCCGCTCAAGGAGTGGGGACACGACGATCCCCGCACCTTGCACGTGGAGATGGAGGCCAAGTCGCTGGCTTACGCCGACATGCTGTACTACGTTGGCGACCCGCGGACTAACTTTGTTCCTACGGCGCAACTGATTTCGAAGAGCCTTGGCGACGAACGAGCAAAGTTGATCGGGGCGCGCGCCAACTGCAGAGTTCTGCCTTCCGTGCTCAACGATCAACTGAACAAACTGCAGAGCGACACGACTTACCTGGCGGTAGTCGACCGCGATGGCGATGAGGTCTCGCTGATCCAGAGCAACGCCGGAAACTTCGGTTCCGGTTTAGTGCCGAAAGGTATGGGCTTCGTTCTGCAGAACCGCGGCAGCGCCTTCACGCTGACGCCCGGACAACCGAACTCGGTGGGGCCGCACAAGCGCCCCCTGCACACTATTATCCCCGCTTTCATGCAGAAGGGCAGCGTATCAATTGCCTTTGGCATCCAATCTGGTTTCAATCAGGCGCAGGCGCATGCCCAATTCGCAGCCAACATCGTCGACTTCGGCATGAATATTCAGGCGGCGCTCGATGCTCCCCGCTTCAACGAGAGCAACAGTGGCTGCGGCGTCTACCTTGAGGACGGCTACCCCGTGGGAACTCTTGAACAGCTCTTCATTCAGGGACATCAGATCACTTTAGTGCCGAGGTATTCGCTGGTGATGGGCAAAGGCAACGCCGTGGAACACGACGACAAGCTTGGCGTAAACTTCGGGGCCACCGATCCGCGCACAGACGGCCAGGCAGCGCCGGAGATGACGCCTTTCTAGTCGAGAGGTGGCGCGGTAAAACAGCAATCCGATCGCTTCGCCTGCAGGTCTATTTGGCCGTGGTCTCACTCAAATCGCCTGGTGAGGGCGACGCCTCTGGTTTACAACAGGAGTTGCCGCTCGTGACGCTTTGGGACAATGCCGGAGTATGCGAGAGAATCGCTGCATTGAGTGTCGTTGGCTGGTGTGTGGAATGGTGTTTGTTTTGGGCGCGATGGGAACGCCGGCCGGGCGGCGAACGGCGCCGCCGCTTCCGCCTCTAAAACCTCATCCCACAGTTGCGCTCACCTTTGACGATCTGCCGGCAGCCGGCGGCCTGTCCCCTGACGATACGCGCACCAGGATCGCCTCGACCCTGGCGGCCGAGCTCATGGCCACCACATTACTGGCGTCTACAGGTTTGTGACCGCCGATGATCTTCGGGGCGATCCCGACACCCAGCAGGCGCTGCGCGTGTGGGTTGCTGCGGGCATGAAAATCGGCAACCACACCTGGTCGCATCCTTCGCTCAACAGCGACTCCGCGGCTTCTTTCGAGCGCCAGATAGAGCTCGACGAACCGGCATTGCGCCAATACGCGGACAAGCGCGATTGGCGCTGGTCCGCTATCCGTATCTTGAGGAAGGCGACACTCCAGGCAAACGGGATGAGGTTCGGACCTGGCTTCGGGAAGATGGCTATCGCATCGCCGCGGTCACGCTGAACTTTGAAGATGATGACTGGAGCGACCCCTACGGCCGCTGCCTTGCCCAACACGACGCAGCGGGCGTCGCCTGGCTGAAGCAGAGCTATATCGACAATGCGACCCGGTTCATCCGCGTGGGGCGCGAAGAGGAGTTCATTGCCTTTGGGCACGAGGTTCCCAAGGTGCTTTTGCTGCACGAGACCGCCTTCACCACGCTGATGCTGCCCAGCCTGCTCGATCTGCTCCACCGGCAGGGCTTCCGCTTCGCGTCGCTGGCGAAGGTGGAAAAGAATCCCGCCTACGCAGTGGACCCCGGCGTCGGACGCGGGGACGGCGGACCGCTTCCCTACCAGATTCTCAATGCGCGCCACTTGATGTTTCCGCCCTTGAAACCCGAGCCGACGCAGCGGCTGGACAGCATGTGCCGGCAGTTGCCGCCCGCATGACCCGATTGACAGCATAGACACATGCGTGGGCAAAGAGGAAGGACGACAGCGCCTTTTCTCTGTCGCGCCGTTCTACCGTCGTCCAAGCGAAAAAAGGTGCAATGAAAGCGCACTCCAATTCACTCCAGGCTCCTGCGCGCGCGGCGATTCTACTTCCTCATGCGGCAAGATTCAAACCATCTCCGTTCACGGCGCCCGGTCAGTACTTTCTCGATTCAAATGCGGGCAGATCCAGCACTAGCGCGCGAGCAACGGCCCACAACAGAGATTTCAACCCGGTCAGGTCGACGGCGGAATTTACCAGCAAGCGAACCAGGCAGCCATCCCCCGCCAACTTGCTAACCCCACCGTGCACCTCGGGAAAGGCTGCAAACTGTGCGTTCATCTCCGCAATCAACCGCGGCCACCGCGTGTAGCTGTCAGCAAGGATCGCCAGCGATCCGCTGTATGCATAGGATTCAGCAACGCCAGTCTGTTCGGGAGCCAGGGTGTGGGGGTTGATTTTCGTCCGAGTAAGCCAGACCGGTTTCCCGCGGACCAAGACCTCGATCCCGGAAACGATTTCGCGGAATCTCCAGCGCTCCTCACGTGCTACGCGCCCACAAGCCATTGCATCCCAAAGGAAGACGCGGCCGCCGGCGGCGAGATCCACGC
>JASHTU010000135.1 GCA_030040395.1 Acidobacteriaceae bacterium | reverse complement strand
AACAGCAATCAGGGATCACTCTTCAGTAGAACAGTTTTCGCCCGCCATTGTCGCTAGATCGCGACGGCCCAGATCGCGGCGGCCGAGATCGCGTCTGTATCGACACGTGCGGCGTTGCAACGTGTAATCGGCGGTTAAAAATAGGATAGAGAGAATTGGCGGATCACTGAGCGATTACCAGCCCCTGCTCGGTACAGATAGACGTCATTCGGCTCCGAGTTCCCGCACAATCGCCACGGAAGCGGACGCCCCAATGCGGTTCGCGCCGGCCTCAAGCAAGGCGCGGACGCTGGCCAGCGTGCGAATTCCGCCGGCGGCTTTTACGCCGCAACGGGCGCCGGCGATGCCGCGCATCAGGGCTACGTCCTCAGGAGTCGCGCCGCCCGACGAAAACCCGGTGGAAGTCTTGATGAAATCCGCGCCGGCCTGGATTGCTATTTCAGCCCCGCGCAGTTTCTCCTCGGTGCTCAGCAAGCAGGTTTCAAGGATCACCTTGAGCAGCGCGCCGTGATGACGCGCCACGTGCACCGCCGCGTGAATGGCGTGCTGCACGGCCTGGTGGTTGCCGCTTTTTAATTGGCCGATCGGAATCACCATATCCAGCTCACGCGCGCCCAGCCCGATGAGCGCGGCCGCCTCCTGCCGGAGCGTGGAGACCAGGGAAGCGCCCAGGGGAAAGCCGATGACCACGCCCACCGGAATGCCGCTGCCGGCCAGCGCGCTCACCGCCGTCGACGCCCACACGGGATTCACCATGGCGCAGGCAAACCGATAGCGAACCGCCTCTTCGCACAGGCTCTCCACTTGCTTCCGCGTGGCTTCCGGTTTGAGCAGCGTATGGTCGATAACCGCAGCCAGCGATTGCCAACTGGCCAGCGTGTGCGCGGTAAAGCCGGCGGCGTCGAACGTGCCGTGGTCAAACTCGAGATCGGATTCCTGGATGGACGTGCTCCCTGCCATCGTCGATTGCTCCCTACCCATTTCTTACCTGCTTGCTTCCCGCAAGAGACGCAGTCGCATTGCGGCGATCCGCGCCGTCTCCGGCAGTCGAGTATAAAGCCTTCCGGCCGGCCGGGCCAAATGAATAGACGCGGAAAGCCTCATCAAGATGCGTCTTTAACATGCACAGAGGGGACGCCCGTAAAGCCCTGGCCGGTTTATTCCGGATGTCCGGGCCCCATGATGCAGATGTCAGGCAGGTTGCGGTAGCGCTCGCCGTAATCCATTCCATAACCGATGACGAAGAGATTCGGAATCGAGAAACCCACGTAGTCGGCCTCGATCTTTTCGATGCGCCGCGAAGGCTTGTCGAGCAGGGTGGCGACCCGCAGGGATTTGGGCCGCTGCTGGAGGAAGAGCTTGCGCAGATAGGCTAGCGTCAGACCTGTATCGAGAATGTCTTCGACTACGAGCACGTTCTTGCCTTCGATAGGCTGGTCGAGATCCTTAATCAGCTTGACGGCGCCCGAGGAGCGCTGTCCGCTGCCATAGCTTGAAGTGGCGACAAAATCGAAGGTCGCATCGGCCTGGATGGCCCGCGAGAGATCGACCAGAAAAAACGCCGCGCCCTTCAGCACCCCCACCATCACTAGCTTTTCGCCGTTGAGATCGCGGGTGATCTCGGCCCCCATTTCCGCCACCCGCTCTGCGATTTGCTGGCGGGAATAAAGAACTTCCAGCCCCTCATATGTCACAGTAGCCATGTCAACAGTATCGCGCCATTCCCCTTCCCGTCCGCCTGTGTAAATCCGGCCGGCTGCGAAAAGGTTTTGCCGTGGCGGCAAAGTTCGGCGCGCCACAGCGTTTTCGATTCCGCTTTTTACGGGAACGGGAGGTCGCGTGGCGTTTTCTTAAAGAAACGCCGCCTGGCAGGATGCTACGATGGCGAGATTTCAACCGAAAACGCTCGAATGAACCCCGCACCGAACGGCATTCATGCGCGCACGGAGTAGGCCAAGGGGCGCCCGTCGCACCTGAGCCCACGCACGCCAACCCTTTCCGGCCCGCCGCATCGGCTTGAGAATTGCTCCTACGCCAACGCCGCGTTCAGGTTGTCGATGGCCTCGTCGACCTCCGACGTGGCCTTGAAGCCCACCGTGACGCAATCCACGCCCGCATGCCGGAAAGCGAAACGCATGGCCTTTTGCCGGTCTTCGTGGTTGAACGTGCCCTCGCCGGCAAGCTTCATGCTAATCACTCCCAAACCATTGGCCTTGGCCTGCTGCACGCGCTCCACAACTTCGGGAACGTTGCCCAGCCCACGGGCGTCGGCCACCGGCGTATCCATGCGCACGCCCTTATGGTTCATCCGGATCATGGCGATCTGCAGCCACTTGTTGTCAGGAACCTGCTGGAGCGCCGGCAATCCGTGCACCGACGCGCCGTGGCTCAAGATGGTCTTCTTCTCCTGCGCCTCCAGGATCGCATCCTGCCAGCGACGCGAACTTTCAGGCCAGTCACCGGTGTGCTGCCAGTGCAGGAGCATGATGTCGTAGTACTCAGTGTTGCAATTGCGGCGCAACTCGTCGAGTTTCGCGATGGGATCGCCGGTATCCCACGTGGTCACCTTGGTCATGAGCCTGTAACTTTCGCGGGGAAGCCCTTTGAGCGCCACGCCGAGCATCTGTTGCGACTCATCATACGACTCGGCGGTCTCTAAAAAGCGGATGCCGCGGTCGTAAGCGTGGCGGACGAGGCGCGTAAATCCCTCCTGGCCAAGTTCTTGCTGGGTTCTGCCGCTGAAAGTTCCGGTCCCCAACGCCAGCCGGGTCACTTTCATGTCCGACTTACCCAATGTCACCCAGCTGGTCGCCGTCTCGGGCTCGGCTCGCAGATTGAGGGTTTCTACGCTGGCTAGCGCTCCCGCAGCCACGCCTGCTTTCAGAAATGTTCGCCTGGAATAAGAATTCACGTGAACCTCCGCGCATTGACAAGGGGAGCCCATTCTTGCAGGGCAGGCCCTAGAATACTACACTCCCCGCCACCCAATCAGAACTCATTGGCCGGATCAACGTTCGCTTCCGGCTTCACTTCCGGGCAGGCCCACCGCAAATTGCACACTACCGCCTCCTCTCAAACGGAGCACGGGCTTGCTCCGGGTGGTTGAAGGAAGCGGCTAAGCGAAGGCCAAGTTCAGATTGTCGATGGCCTCGTCGACCTCCGACGTGGCCTTGAAGCCCACCGTGACGCAATCCACGCCCGCATGCCGGAAAGCGAAACGCATGGCCTTTTGCCGGTCTTCGTGGTTGAACGTACTCTCGCCGGCAAGCTTCATGCTGATCACGCCCAAACCATTGGCCTTGGCCTGCTGCACCCGCTCGACAACTTCGGGAACGTTACCCAGCCCGCGGGCGTCGGCCACCGGCGTATCCATGCGCACGCCCTTATGGTTCATCCGGATCATGGCGATCTGCAGCCACTTGTTGTCAGGAACCTGCTGGAGCGCCGGCAGTCCATGCACCGACGCGCCGTGGCTCAAGATGGTCTTCTTCTCCTGCGCCTCCAGGATCGCATCCTGCCAGCGCATCGAATCCTCCGGCCAGGTGGCCGTGTGCTGATGGTGCATCAGCATGATGTCGAAGTACTCGGTGTCGGAATTCCTGCGCATCTCGTCGAGTTTCGCCGTGGCGTTCACGCCGTCCGCCGTGGTGACCTTCGACATCAGCCGGTAATTTTCGCGTGGAATCCCTTTGAGCGCCACGCCGAGCATCTGTTGCGATTCGCCATACGACTCCGAGGTCTCGAAAAATCGGATGCCGCGGTCGTAGGCGTAACGCACCAGGCGGGTAAAGCCCTCCTGACCAAGGTCCCGCTGGACCCTGCCGCCGAAAGTCCCTGTGCCGAGGGCCAGCCGGGTCACTTTCACATCCGACTTACCCAATGTCACCCAGCTGGTCGCCGTCTCGGGCTCGGCTCGCAGATTAAGAGTTTCTACGCTGGCTAGCGCTCCCGCAGCCATGCCTGCCTTGAGAAAATTCCGCCTTGTGAATGGGTTCATTTCGACCTCTCGATTGGCCAGTACACGCCAATTGTTCGCATCGTACCACAGACGAGGACCGGTCTGGGTTGGGGGAGCAGCGCTTCCGGCGCCCCGATCGGAGGTTATGCAATCGGAAACCCAATCGGCGCCGGCGCCGAATCGACAGGCGCATTCATGCCCGCATCTCCGCTTAATCCGCCTCTTCCATCGCCATCTGCGCATCCGGCTTCCGCGCCTGCCCGGTGGTGATCATGACCACGCTGACCAGCACAAACGCGGTCCCCAAAAGCGTGCGCACCCCGAGCGGCTCGCCGCCGAGAAAATACCCGATCACAACGGCCACCACCGGATTCACATAGGCGTATGTTCCCACCCGCGTCGGCGACTCATGGTGGATGAGCCACACATAGGCCGTAAATCCGACAATCGATCCCGCCACAATTAAATAGAGCAGCGCCCACCACGCCTCCGCCGAAACCGCCGTGGGATGAAAGCCGCGCCACTCTCCCCGCGCTGCCGCGACCAGCGCCAGGAGCACCCCGCCGGCCAGCATCTGCGCTCCCGAGCTCAACGCCTTGGACGAGGGCAGTGGCAGCTTGCGCGAAAGAACGGAGGCGATCGACCAGTTAATCGACCCGATGATGAGCGCGGCGGCGCCCGCGCGGTCGACCGGCGCGCCGCCCAGATTCAGCGAGCGGCTCACCAGGACAGCCACCCCGGCGATCCCCACGGCGAGCGCGAGAAGCAGGCCGGCGGTAAACCTCTGAGTGCGCAAAACCAGGATTTCCGCAAGCGCCATGAACGCGGGGATGGTCGCCATCATCACCGCGGCAACGCCCGACGGAACGCGCTGCTCAGCCCAGAACAGCAGCCCGTAATCGCCGACAAAGATCAGCAGGGCCAGAAAAGTCACCGCCAGCCATTGCCTGACCTCAAGGCCATGCTCGCCGTGCGCCAGCATCCACGCGAAAAGCGCCACCCCGGCGATGAGGAAGCGCATCGCCGCGAAAAGCAGCGGAGGAACTTCGGCGACGCCAACCCGAATGGCGAAATAGGTGGAACCCCAGACGAAGTAGATGACGGCGAAAGCCATCAGGATCTTCCATCGCGGGCCGTAACTTGTGGCCTCCATGGTTGGCTCCTTGTCAGGCATCAGGGGGCAGTATGTGGTTCTTATCTCTCAGCTTTCAGCTTATGATTTTCAGCCCTCAGTTCGCAGTTCGCGCTTCGCAGTACTCAGTTTTCAAAGTCGCTCTTCCTTCGCTTTCCCTTGTTCCCTGGTCCCTTGTTCCCTGTTCCCTGCCTTACCAGCTATGCAGCCATTCCTCGTCGCGGCCAATGCGCACCGGCGTGTTGAACAACTCGCTCAGCCGCGCTTCG
>JASHTU010000134.1 GCA_030040395.1 Acidobacteriaceae bacterium | reverse complement strand
CGCCGAGTATGGGATCTTTCTGCGCATGATCGACAAATCCTGGAGCTGCAAGCTGGTCCACCTGGGCATGCGCAGCGGGGCGATGGACGCGGCGGCGCTGTTGGGGATGAAAACCCTGTTCCTGGAAAACTTCGAAAATAAGCAGATCAAAAGAACCGAGAAGTGGACGGGGGCAGATAACACCAATCCGCTGTATCGGCGCATTCCGGTGAGCCAAATGCCCACCTGGACAGCGCGCACCATGATTCATGGCTACAAGAAAGTGGTGAAAGCGGACGACACGCCGGCCTACAAACCCGAGCAGCTGACGCCGGACTCGGATGCGTACAACGAGTTTATGGGAATGAAAGCCGTGATGCGGGGATATTCGACCGATGATCTGGCGCTGATTGTGAGCGCGGTGAACAACGCCGTCAAATAGCCCGCGGTGGAGGGCCGGTTCCCGAGTGGCCGCCCGGACGTTCAAGGAAATTGAGATTATTTGCGTTCGTGGGGGGGCGCGGAGGGACCGTGTCAGTCCTCGAGGCGGTAGGTGTATTCCTCGATGACGGGGTTGGTGAGCACGTCGCGGGCAATGCGCTCGACTTGGTTACGGGCGGCTTCGGCGGAGAGGCCGGGGGCGAGGGAGAGGGTGAAGTATTTGCCTTGGCGCACGGCGTCGACCTGGGCGAATCCGATTTTGTGCAGGGCGTTCTGGATAGTCTGGCCCTGCGGGTCCAGGACCGATGTCTTCAACGTGACATAGACATGAGCCTTCATGATCCGTGATTATAGTAGCTCCGGTGGGAGGACAGCGGTCAGGGAACAGGGATCAGGGATCAGGGGTCGGGGACGAAGGGAACAGGGACTGGGGACTCGGGGCGTGGGGGTGGGTTTTCGAGGAATCGTCCGCAATGGGACAGAATGGAGCGTCACCCGGCGTTCCTTACAATCATCCAAGGCGCAATCATGGAAAGGGTTGATGAACGAATTTATGGGAATGCATCTAATCGTCATCATGAAGGAGAGGTAACGTTGATGGTCAATTACCTGGAACTGCCGGTCGGCGACCGCGCGCCAGAGGTGTTTCGCGCGGTCATTGAAATTCCTCTGGACGGAACCCAGAAATTTGAATACGACAAGCAGTTGCACGTGTTCAAACTGGACCGCAACCTGCACTCGCCGGTGCACTATCCGGGGGACTACGGGTTCATTCCTTCGAGCCTGAGCGACGACGGGGACCCGCTGGACGTGCTGGTGCTTGTGCCGGGGCCGAGTTTTCCGGGGTGCGTGCAGGAGGTGCGGCCGATCGGGTTGCTGGAGATGCTGGATCAGGGGACGCTGGACGAGAAGGTGCTGGCAGTGGGGAAGAACAATCCGCGCTACACGAATGTATGGAACTACACGGATATTTATCCGCACATGCTGAAGGAGATCACGCATTTTTTCTCGATTTACAAAGATCTGGAGGGTAAGCGGGTGGAGATCAAGGGCTGGCACGACGCGGCATATGCGCGAGACCGCGTGGCGCGGGCCATCAAGCTGTTCGAAAACGGGAAGACGAAGGCGCACGAGGCGAAAAAGAAGGTCATGGTTTGAGCGGCTGAAGCGAACGAGGGAACAAGAGAACAAGGGAACGAGGGAGCAAGGGAATCGGGATGAGGGCGCGCTGGCGTCCTGCAGAGGCGAGAGCCACAAATTGACTTGGCATCCTTTGCGGGGCGAATGAACTGGTGCGCTGATGCAAGGCAGCGTCGGTTCGTATCTTTCCGCCCGCTTTTGCGGGAAGGCAAGTTGGCAAGTTGACGGGCCAGCAAGCGAGAAGTTCACAGGCCGCGGATTTCATCCCCTTGGGTGAGCCGAAGGCCCATGAAGACTCGATCGAAAAGCGGCGGAAACAGAAGACATCAGCATGGCTCGCGGGGCGCGCCAGTGACGGGCGTGGGCAGGGGAGCGCGCTGGAGAGCCGGATTGCGGGCGGGCGCGCAACAGGCTTTGGCGAGGCGGGCGCGATCGGCCTGCATGGCCTTGTCTTCACCGAGCGCGGCCAGCGTTTGGCGAAGAATGCGCGCGGCCCCGCGATGGGGCGGAGTGACGATGCGGTAATGCATCCATTTGCCTTCGCGCCGGGCGGCGACGATGCCGGCGCCGCGGAGGTAGGCAAGGTGGCGCGAGATTTTCGGCTGCGGGGAATTGAGAATGCGGACGAAGTAGCAGACGCAGATCTCGCGGCCGCCCATGAGGTTGAGCAGGCGCAGGCGGGTTTTGTCGCCGAGGGCCTGGAAGAAGCGTTCGAGATGGAAGGGCCGCTTGGCCAGCATGACGATATATTCGCATTGACGGATGTGAGCGTCAAGGATATATTTGCCTTAACGGATATGTCGGGAAAGGACTGGCCATGGAAGAGCGGTTGCTGGATGCGGTGAAAGCGAAGTACGGGGCGGTTGGGGCGAGCGCGCTGTCGAGCGAAGTGGACGGCGTGCGCGCGGTGGCGGAGGCTTTTGGCTATAGCGCGGAAGAACTGACCTCGATTCCGGCGGAGGCCAATATGGGGCTCTCCTGCGGCAACCCGACGGCTACGGCTCATTTGCGGCCGGGGGAGACGGTGGTGGATCTCGGCTCGGGCGGCGGCCTGGACGTGTTTCTGGCGGCGCAAAAGGTGGGGCCGGCGGGGCGCGCGATCGGGATCGACATGACGCCGGAGATGATTGAGCGCGCCCGCGCCAACGCCCGCACGGGCGGCTACGGCAACGTGGAATTTCACCTGGCGACGATTGACAAGCTGCCGCTGGCGGACGCATCGGTGGATTGCGTGATCAGCAACTGCGTTCTGAATCTGGCTCCGGACAAGCCGGCGGTTTTCCGGGAGATCTTTCGCGTGCTGAAGCCGGGCGGGCGGCTGGCGGTGAGCGACATTGCGCTGAAAGGCGAGTTGCCAGAGGAGATGGCGTCGAGCCTGGCCGCATACGTGGGATGCATCGCGGGGGCGATGCGGATGGAGGATTACCGCGGGGAGTTGCTGTGCGCGGGGTTTGCGCAAGTGCAGATCGTGGACAGCGGCGCCGATTTGAATGCATACAGCAAGGTGGAGAATCAGGCGGGCTGCTGCGCGCCGGGCATGGATGGGCGGTCTCCGCTGCCCATGGCGCAAAGCTCGTGCTGCGCGCCGCCCGAGCCGGCGGTGCACGACGACTTGAGGGCGCTGCTCTCCCGTTACGATGTGAACGCGGCGGCGGCCAGCGTGAAGGTGTATGCGCTCAAGGCGGCGGAAGCGCCGCGGTTGTGACTGGCGTGCGTGGCGAGCGCATTCGCAGGTCTCAGAAGTGAGACCTGGGGCGCCCAGCTCAGGGAGCCAAGCCATGAAGACGCATTACAACGTTTTGTTTCTTTGCACCGGGAATTCGGCGCGGTCGATTATGGCCGAGGCGATACTGAACCACAAGAGCAAGGGCGGCTTTACGGCGTACAGCGCGGGCAGCCATCCTTCGAGACAGGTGCGGCCGGAAGCGCTGAGGCAGCTAGAATCCGCCGGGTTTTCAACGGCCGGGTTGCGCAGCAAACCTTGGGAGGAATTCGCCGCGGCGGACGCTGCGAAGATGGACTTTGTGTTTACGGTGTGCGACAACGCGGCGAAGGAAGTTTGCCCGGTGTGGCCCGGACAGCCGATGAGCGCGCATTGGGGGGTGGCGGATCCGGCGGCGGTAACGGGCGCGCCGGAGGAGATTGCGCGCGCGTTTCGCGAGGCCTTTATGGCGCTCGACCGCAGGATCGGGCTCTTCCTGTCGCTTCCGTTGAACGCTCTCGAGCAGCTTGCCCTGCAGCGCGAGATCGACGAGATTGGGCGCAGATGATTTCCCGGCCTACAACTTCGTAGCAGGTTTCTCCGGGGTGGTGAGGGGCTTGGTGATGTCGTCGAGATAGTCGGGGGTTCCGGTGACGCGCTCGAGGACGGGGTAGCGCTCGCCGTCGTGATAGTCGATTTGCGCGGTGGAGACGAAGGAATCGGCCTGGACGATGAGTCGAATGGGCGCGGTGCTGCCTTTGGCGGAGCGGATGGCGTCGCGGAGGGCGTCGGGCGAGAAGATGCGGCCATCGACGGCGATGATTTTTTCGCCGGGGGCGAGACGCGCCTGATCGGCGGGGCCATTCCAGCGCACATCGGCGATGCGGCCGTCGGCGGCGACACTGAGGCCGATGGAGAACCAGCAATCGAGGCTGGCGGGGTGCGAACTCTCGGCGTCGCTGATCAGGTGCTCGGAGGGGTTGGGCTGATCTTTGTAGACCAGCCTGTAACCGCCCTGCTCGATGCCGGCAAGATCGGCGTGGGGACGGATGCTATCGACGCGGTCGCGGAGGAAAGTTGCCCAGTCGTAAGGAACCACGGCGTTGAGGCCGGCCACCAACTCGTCGAAGGTGTAGGGCACGATGAGCGGGCCGGTGTCGCCGCCCTTGCCGAGAAAGATGCGCTCAAAATCGGCGAGCGATTTCTTGTTGTCAGTCAGTTTGCGGATGAGGGTGTCGGCGTCGAGCCAGAGCAGGTCGCCTTCTTCGTAGTAGTCCTGACCGCGCTTCCAGTTGGACCAAGCGGGATTGCCGTCGCGCAGGATGCTGGC
>JASHTU010000133.1 GCA_030040395.1 Acidobacteriaceae bacterium | reverse complement strand
CAAGCCCGTATGCGGCTCTTTATCGGTATTCCCTTATCCAAAACCGTGGTTGAGGAGCTGGACGCGGTATGCGCGGGGCTGCGCGCCAAGGCTGGAGACCTGCGCTGGTCGGTTCCCGAATCCTGGCACATAACACTGCAGTTTTTAGGCAGCGCCGACCCCGATGAGCACGCCTGCCTCACGGCGCGGCTGGCCGAAGTGCGCGCGGCCGGATTTGCGGTGCAGTTGGGCGAGTTGGGATTCTTCGACCGCGCCGGCGTCTTTTTCGCGGACGTGGTTCTTACGCCGGAACTGGTCGCGCTCCAACAGAGCGTCACCGCATCCACTGAGCGCTGCGGATTTGTTCCGGAAGCCCGTCCATTCCATCCTCACATCACGCTGGCGCGGTCCAAGCGCGACAATCGCGGCCATCAGCTTCGCCAACTCAAAGCCCGCATCCGCACCCAGCCGGCGTTCACGAGTTTTGTCGCCCGGGAGTTTCTTCTCTACGAGAGCCATCTGTCGCCGGCCGGGTCAAAGTACGAGGTCCGGGCCCGGTTCCCACTGCGAGAAAAAACTCTCGACGCCTGAACTGGGCTTCACCGCAACAGTTCTTCGAGAGTGGTGCTCAAGTCGGTTTTCTCATCGCGATATTTCACGATGACCGGAGCGTAGAGGCTCAGTCCCCAGTCCTGGCCTTTGCCTTTGGCGACCGCGCGGGCGCCGGGGACGACGACTGCGTTTTCGGGAACGATAAGGGGCAGCTCGGCTGTGGCGCGCAGGATTCGCTCGCCCACCAGATCGAAGACCGGGGCGCCACGGGTGAGGACGGTTCCGGCGCCAAGCACGGCGCCCCGGCGCACGATGGTTCCCTCGTAGACGCCGCAATTGCCGCCCACCAGCACATCGTCTTCAATGATCACCGGGTTGGCGTTTACCGGCTCGAGCACGCCGCCGATCTGCGCCGCCGCGCTTAGATGCACGCGTTTGCCGATTTGCGCGCAGGAGCCGACCAGCGCGTGGGAGTCGACCATCGAGCCCTCATCCACATAGGCGCCGGCGTTGATGTACATGGGCGGCATGCAAACCACCCCCCGCGCCAGGAAGGCGCAGGCGCGCACCGAAGAGCCGCCGGGGACCAAGCGCACGCCGTCGGCCACGTTAAAGCGGCGCACCGGGTAGGTGCTTTTATCCACAAAAGTAAGGGGCGCCGGCGAAGGTCGCTCCTGATCTGGCGCGGCCGCGGGGGAAGGCCGAGAGCGAGCCGGCGGCATCTCTTCGAGCACGCCCAGACGGAAGCCGAGCAGAATGCCCTGCTTGACCCAGGCATTCACGCGCCAGCCGGTGGGCGCTTCCGCGTCGGGCGAGGCGGCGCGCGCCTGACCGGCTTCAAGCGCGGCGCGCAATGCAAAAAACGCAGTCATGGCGGAAGGGTCCGCTGCAGCGGCCGTCCCGGCGGCAAAGCACCGCTCGATGCTTTCCTGCAGTTGATGGAGGTTCATCGCATTCCGAGTGTATCAATTGGGCATCTCATCTCCGGGGTGAGGGGCCATTGCTGGTAAGGATTTGGTCCTGCCTGCCCGTCAGAGAATCTTCCCCTGCGGCAGAGAGTGCGGCTGGGGAAATTAAGGCGGGTGTCATGACTTAGCCAGGCGTGCTCGCGTTTCCAGGCGCGGGTCAAAGAAAGGTCCCGGCGGAAGCGCTTGCCCGAGGAACTTAGCGTGCTGATAGGCGTAGTAATTTCGTTCGCTTTTCTCGCCGGGAATCCTTCGCCGGCGAGACATGTAGCTGTGTCAACACCAACATGGGATCACGCGACGGACCGTGAGCATCAAAAGCTCTTGTTGCCCGTGTCGAGCCAGTATATCCCCGGTTTGGCTGGCGGGCAACGCGTTTCCAGCACGGCCGGCTGATCCTTGCTTTGGGCTTGGAAACGCGGCGGCGTTGGCTCACCAACGGACGGCGAGGGCGGGCTGGTGTTGTACTTTTAGGTGTCGGCTTTTTTCCGCCGCGGACGCAGATGGATGATGCGGCGGGTGAGGGAGTTCGTTCTTTTGACGATGGAATTCCATATTGCGCGCAAGACGCGAGAGCGCTACGAGTTCGCGGAGTCGCTGTTCTCATACAATGGCAACGTGGTTTTGGCCAACATGCCTGCGTGCCGGGAGTTTGCGCACCGCATGAACCGGGTGCGCGACGTGGAAAAGCACCCCGAGCAGGCGGTGCACGCGGGCGAGTTGTACGCCATGGGGCTGATCGACGAGGCCAGCCACGTGCTGATGGCGCGCTACCGGGAGCAGTTCGACCCCCAGGTGATGACCGCGGCGCTGGACTGGTTCGGCGCGCAGGTGGGGACGGACAAGCTGGAAAGAATGCTGGTGGCGTTTGTAGAGGAGTTTCCGGGCCTGCGGGTGATACGGGGCGAGGAGATGGCGACGCAATGGCTGGCTGGAGCGACCGGAGGCATGACGCACCGGGCCGCGGCGCTCGAAGAAATGCTGCTGCTGTGGTCGGCGAATCGCAACGAGGCGTTCAAACCCTTCGAGGAGTTGTTTAGCGATCGGAGCCTGGCCGAGAAGACGGTCTACCGGCAGGTGACGGCGCAGATGCCGGCATATTTCGCCAACCGCCCGCTCATTCCCGTGAGCCAGGCGAAGCCGATGAGCCTGATCGACCTGCTGCGGACGCCGGCGCTGCGCTCGCCGCGCTCGCTGCGCGAGCAACTGGAGATTATCCGCAGGCTGTGGGCGCCGTTGATCGGCGACAGCCTGGACCGGCTGCTGGAGCTGGCGGGGGAAATTTTGCGCGAAGAGGAGCTGGCGATCTGGGCGCAGTTCAATCCTCCGGGACGGCGCGCGGGCCCGCAGCAGTGGCCGTCGTTCGTGGGCGGGGCCGAGATTCCGACCTTCAACCCGTACGAATACGAGCGATTTTCGGCGGATACAGCGTGGATGCCGGGCGCGGTGCTGATGGCCAAGAGCACGTATGTGTGGCTGGCGCAGTTAAGCCGCCAGTATGGGCGGCATATCGGGCGGCTGGAAGAAATTCCCGACGCGGAGCTGGCAAGGCTGGCGCATTATGGGATCAATTCGCTGTGGCTGATCGGGGTATGGGAGCGGAGCCGGGCGTCGAAGACGATCAAGCAGCTCTGCGGGAACCGTGACGCCGTGGCGTCGGCCTATTCGCTGTTCGATTACACGATTGCGCAAGATTTGGGCGGCGAGCCGGCCTACGTGAACCTGCGCGACCGCGCCTACCGGCACGGCATCCGGCTGGCCAGCGACATGGTTCCAAACCACATGGGAATCGATTCGCCGTGGGTGATGGAGCACCCGGAGTGGTTCATTTCACGGCCGGATTCGCCGTATCCGGCGTACAGCTTCAATGGGCCCGATCTTTCGCATGACAGCCGCGTGGAAATCAAGATCGAGGACCACTACTTCGAACAGTCGGACGCGGCGGTGGTTTTCCGGCGGCGAGACCTTTGGACCGGAGATACAAGGTACATCTACCACGGCAACGACGGGACGAGCTTTCCGTGGAACGACACGGCGCAACTGGATTACCTGAATCCGGCGGTGCGGGAGCAGGTGATCCAGGCTATTTTGCACGTGGCGCGGCTTTTTCCCGTGATTCGCTTCGACGCGGCAATGACGCTGGCCAAGCGGCATTTTCACCGGCTCTGGTTTCCCGGGGCGGGGTCGAGCGGCGCGATTCCTTCGCGCGCCGAATACGGCATGAACCAAGCCGAGTTCGACCGGCATATGCCGCATGAGTTCTGGCGCGACGTGGTGGACCGGGTGGCCGCCGAGGTTCCGGGAACGCTGCTGCTGGCGGAGGCGTTTTGGCTGATGGAGGGGTACTTTGTGCGCACGCTGGGCATGCACCGGGTGTACAACTCGGCGTTCATGGTGATGCTGCGTGACGAAGACAACGCCAAGTACCGCTCGGTGATCAAAAACACGCTGGAATTCGATCCCGACATCATGAAGCGTTACGTGAACTTTATGAGCAATCCCGATGAAAGGACGGCGATTGACCAGTTCGGCAAGGGCGACAAATGTTTTGGCGTGGCGGTGATGATGTCGACTTTGCCGGGGCTGCCCATGTTCGGTCACGGGCAGATCGAGGGTTTCACGGAAAAGTACGGGATGGAGTACCGCTGGCCGCGCTACGAGGAGACGCCGGACGCGTGGCTGGTGGAGCGGCACGAGCGCGAGATTGCGCCGTTGCTGAAGAAGCGCTGGCTGTTTGCTGAGAGCCAGAATTTTCTGCTCTACGACTTCTTCAACGACAACGGCTCAGTGAACGAAGACGTGTTTGCCTACTCGAACCGCAACGGGGGGGAGCGGGCGTTGGTGGTGTACAACAACCGCTACGGAACCGCGCACGGGACCATCGATTTCTCCGCGGCGTACGCCGATAAGGGCTCGGGGCAGCTACAGCAGCGGCGGCTGCGCGAGGGATTGGGGCTGAGCGGCGATGGGGACCTGGTGGTGGCGTGGCGCGACTCGTTGACCGGACTTGAGTATTTGCGCCGGGGCGGGGATTTTGAGCGCGGGTTCACGGTCGCTCTGCAAGCATACCAATCTTATGTGTTTCTGGACTGGCGCGAACTGCGGGCCACGGCGCGGGAGCCATGGGACCGGCTGTGCGACATGCTGGGCGGGCGCGGGGTGAAGAACCTGGGCGACGAGCTGGTGAATCTGGAACTGCGGCCGGTGCACGACGCGCTGCGTGGGGTGTTGGAGCCGGCGGTGGTGCGCGCGTTTGCCGATTTGGCCGAGCATCCGCGGGCCATGGCCGCCGGCGCCGACCGCAAAATCGAACGGGAACGAAAGAGATTTCTCGACCGCGCGTGGGTGCGCGGGGAAGGCTTTTTCCGCGCGGCGCAGATGACTTACGCTTCGCGGCTGGCGCAGGAGAGCGGGGAGGCGCGGGCCGCGGCGCCGGCCGAC
>JASHTU010000132.1 GCA_030040395.1 Acidobacteriaceae bacterium | reverse complement strand
CTGGCGGGCATGTTCATTCTGGCGAAGATCGATTACCACCGTCTTCTCGACTGGGCGCCCTGGGCTTATGCATTGTTTTTGGTTTCCCTGGTCGCGGTTCGGGTGGTGGGCCGCAAAGTGATGGGCGCGCGGCGGTGGATCGCACTTGGGCCGTTCGAGTTCCAGCCTTCGGAGTGGGTGAAGTTGGTGCTGGTGCTGGTGGTGGCCCGCTACTTCGCCAACCTGGGTGGGCGCAACCTTACGTGGAGAGAGATCTTCAAGGCTTTTGCCCTTGTGGGCATTCCCATGCTTCTGGTTCTCATCCAGCCGGACCTGGGAACCACTCTCACCTACTCGCCGATCCTCATTGCCGGCCTCTTGCTGGGCGGCATCAGTTTCCGCCAGGCGGCCATCCTGTTCGTTTGTGGGGCATCGCTGATCGTAGGCGCATGGTCGAGCGGCAAGATTTTGAAACCGTACCAAAAGGCGCGACTGACGAGCTTCATCAATCCAGACGTGGACCCCCGGGGCAGCGGATACCAGATTCGCCAATCTTTGATTGCCGTGGGCTCAGGAGGGATTTGGGGCAAAGGCGCCGAAAAGGGAAGCCAGACGCAGGGGTATTTCCTGCCCATCCCATATACGGACTTCATCTTCGCCGCCTTCAGCGAGGAGCACGGCTTTGTGGGCGCGATTTCCGTCCTACTGCTATACTTTTTCATATTGATGCGTTTGATTCAAAACGCTCAAACCGCTGCGGACCTGCCCGGCTCCCTCATTATTATGGGAGTGGTGGCGGTATTGACCTTTCAGATTGGGGTCAACGTGGGCATGGTCATAGGCTTTATGCCGGTTACCGGAATCCCTTTGCCGTTAATGAGTTACGGCGGATCTTCGGTGTTGTTTACGTTTCTGGCGCTCGGTGTGGCGATGAATGTCCGCATGCGCCGGTTCGTCAACTAGGCGATCCCCGAAAGGTGGGGACGCGAAGTCACGGATTCGAACTCATGCGCGGCTCGGAAGAATTCAGGATCGGATTCAAGATCGATGGGGCCGGCACGAGAACTGTATTTAAATGAAATATTTGCCGGCCAGGTCCGATGGACCGCGAGCCCGGCAGGATTGGGTTCATGAGCACGCGGAGACAGGAAGGCCGCGCCCGAGGATTTTTCGAATTCACGCGGACTTTTGAGCTTCGTGCAAGGCGGCTTTTTCTTGGAGAAAAAGCCGCTGGAGCGAATAGCTTCGGTCTGCAGCCATTCGAGAAATACTTTACTGCGCCGACCAGGAGTTGGCGGCGGGAGCCTCAGGGCTGCGGGTGGTTTCAGTCGCGCGTCGTCCGGAGCGACGAGGGAAAGCCATCCATGAAGACGCTCGCAGGCATGGCCGCCCGCTGTCTCGATTCGGATTCCCGCAAACCCCAGGCCGATTGGCTTGCTTTTCCGGAAGTCCGCCGCGGATTGCCGCTCAGGTCAGCGCGCGTCCGCGCTCAAATGCCGCTACGCCAGCGACTCAAAGGTCGTCCGCCCATACCCTCCCCTCCCGGTTCTGCGCGCCTCCATCCCACCTCGCCGCGGGCTCCGGCAGTTTACGGCTGCCGGACGGAAAGGCACGATGGCAAAGGAAATTTGCATCTCCAGCACGCCGCATGAAACGCGGCTTGCGATTCTTGAAGATGATCAACTCGCGGAAATCTATTACGAACGCGAAAACGAATACACTCTGGCCGGGTCGATTTACAACGGCCGGGTCACACGCGTCCTACCTGGCATGCAATCGGCATTTGTCGATCTTGGCCTGGAGCGCGATGCGTTTCTCTATGTAACCGACTTCATCGAGCTCGAGGACCTGGAGGACACCGAGGAACTTGAGAAGGCTGCGGCAAGCGGGGCAGGCCAAGCGCCTCGCGAAGTCCGGCGAGCGAACGGCGCGCGGCGCGAGGAGCCCTCCCGTCCCGGCCAACAAGCGGTCCAAAGACCGGAAACCCGGGAAGCGGAAGTAATTGAGGAACAAGCGGAAAAGGAACGGCGGTGGGCAACCGGCGGTGCGCCCGAATTCGCCGCAGCCGCCTCGTCAACCGGTGAACTGGCGCCCCCGCCGCAATCCAGCCAGGAAACGGCTAGCCCGGCGGGAAGCCGGCGCTGGCGGGGACGGCGGCATCGCCGCGGACGCGGACCGGCGGTTGAGGAGCAAAGCCGGGCGGATTTCGGGTTGACCGAGGCATTGGCCGCCGAAGCGGGCTCCGAGGCTGACACGGCTTCGCAAATCCACGCATCGGCGGTACCGCCGGCCGGAGGGCCGGGCGGCGCTTCGGCGAGCCACTTTGCGGAGACGCGTGAACCGGCGCTGGTTCAAGCTCCAGTTGTACGCACTTCTGTTCCATCGCCTTTTGTCCTTCCCGGCGAGTCGCTATCGAAATACGGAGGCACGCCTGCACCGGAATCGCCGGGATTCACGGAAGCGCCTTCGCGCGGGGTTTCCACGTCGAAGCCTTCCACGCTGGTGGAAGCTCCTATCGCGTGGGACGGAAGCGGGCTGTTGCCTGGGGAGTCGCTTTCGCTCCGCACGCCTCGCCGGCCGGAACCGCAAGCCGAGAAAGCTTCTCAACCGCAAGCCGAAACGAGTCCCGAACTGGAAAGGGAAGAAACTCTGGAGGCGAGGGCCGAGGTTGCGGTTGCGCTCGAGGCGGAAGACGAAGAGGAAGAAATATTCGAGGAGACAGAAGAGTCTCGGCCGCCGGCGCTGCATGAAATCGCAAAGGCATTGCCGCGTGAGCCGGTCGCGGGATTCCACGAGAGCGCGCCTGAGGAGGCGCCGCTTTTGTCGACATTGGGAGAGGAAGGCCTCCCCGGCAGGGAAGTCGAAGAGGAAACCCCAGCAGAGGTCGTAGCCGACGCGCTTCCCACGGCGGAAGCTAGCGCAGCCGAAGAGGCGTCTGCGGAGCCCCAGGCCGACACCTCCGCATCGCACCGCGTGGATCCGGCCCCTCCCACGGGCTTCCGGCTTTTCGGCTTGGGCGGCAAAAAACGAAAGGACCGGGAGCCCGAAGCTGAAAAGCCTGCCGCAGCCCCAGCAGCGCCCGTCACTTCCGCGTATGCTCCCGGCGTGGGCGTGGTCGAGGAGGAAGTTATTGAAGGCGAGGAACTCGAACCTCATCTCCGCCATCGCAAGCCCGAGGAGCACGATCTGGACGAGTACGAGGAAGAAACGCTTCCCGCGCAGATTCGCTCCGGCGATTTAGGCGAGTTGCTGCAGGAGGCGCACCTTGACCACCGCATCCAGATAGAACTGGGCCAGAAGGGCGGCGCAGAAGAGGAAGAGGCATTCGACATCGAGGAGGAGGAGGAACCTGCCGCGGAAGCGCAGCCCGCGGCGCCGCGCGAAGGGGCGCATCAGCACCGCGACCGCACCGGACGCGGACATCGAGGCCGCGGGCCGCAAGGAGCGGGTCCGCGGCGCGGGCCTTCGCGCCGATCGATGCAAACCTCCGATTTACCGGTCATCTCCGACCTTTTGAAGCCCGGCCAGGAGATTCTGGTGCAGATCGCCAAGGAGCCGATCGCCAAGAAGGGCGCGCGCATCACCAGCCACATTGCCCTGCCGGGGCGGTTCCTGGTCTTCATGCCTACGGTGAACCATGTGGGGGTGAGCCGCAAGATCGCCTCCGACGAGGAGCGCCATCGTCTGAAGCGGATTCTCACCCACGAGCGGGGCGAAGCTTCCGGCGGTTTCATTGTGAGGACCGCGGCCGAGGGCGCTTCAGAAGAGGAGCTGAGGGCCGATCTACGCTTCCTCATGAATCTCTGGAACGAGATCAAGCAGCGCTCCGAGGCTTCCAAGTCGCCGGCGCTGATCTATCACGATCTCTCGCTGATCGAGCGCATTCTGCGCGACCAGGTGAGCGCCAACTTCTCGAATATCTGGGTGGACGCGGAGGCCGACTACGAGCGGATTGTGCGCTTCCTCAACCGCTTTTCGCCCTCGCTGGTGCGGCGCGTGAAGCTTTACACCAAGGACACGCCGCTCTTCGAACACTTCGGCATTCAGGACGAGATTTCCAAGGCGCTGCGTTCGAAGGTGTGGCTCAAATCGGGGGGGTCGATCGTCATCAACCAGACTGAGGCGCTGGTGGCCATCGACATCAACACGGGCAAGTATGTTGGCAAGTCGGCGCGGCTCGAGGACACGATTCTGAAGACCAACCTCGACGCAGTGCCAGAGATTGTGCGTCAGATTCGGCTGCGCGACCTGGGCGGGATCATTGTGATCGACTTCATCGACATGGATGAGCGCAAGAACCGGTTCAAAGTGATGGCGGCGCTCGAAGAAGCTTTGAAGAGCGACCGCGCTCCGACCAAGGTGCTGCAGTTCAATGATTTTGGACTGGTGGCGATTACGCGCAAACGGGTCAAGCAGTCGCTGGAGCGCACCCTGAGCGTGCCCTGCCCAACCTGCCAGGCGACGGGCATGGTGAAAAGCCCGACCACGGTGTGCAATGAGATGTACATCGAACTGCGCAAGATGCGGAAGCACTTTGAGGGCGCCGACGTGATGGTGCGGGTGAATCCCGAAGTGGTGAAGGTGCTCAAATCGAACGCGGGGCGGTGGCTGACGGAGTTCGAGGAGTTGGTGGGCAAGAACGTGCTCGTCAAGAGCGATCCCGCGCTGCACCCGGAGCAGTTCGATATCCAGGGGTGAAAGATAGGGTCAGCGGTCAGGGATTACTGTCAGCGAGGTTGAAGGCCGGAGGCTTGCTTCCGGCCTTTGCTGTTCAAGGATCTCCGGTGCGCCGGAGGAATGCGGCCGCCAAGGTTGATGGCCTGAGCCTGCCTCTGGAGATTGGGTGGAAAGCGGGGCAGACGGACCCCACGGGCCGCGCTTCTCCCCCAAATTCTCAGCAAAACGCAACCTCCACGCGCAATCTGGTGTCTAACTGTGGGGGATTCCCTCGGCACTAACCTACTTCGATCCTTGAGGTTCCAAATATGCCCTTTCCTCGCTGGAAGTCATTGACGGGTGGTTTTTGTGTCCTTGGCTACGCAGCCATTTTCACTGCTTCTTTGGCCGCTGCGCAGTCCACTGCTTCCACGAATCAAATCAATGCTCCGGAGGCTCCCTCCGGCGAATCGAGCTCGCTTGAGCTTGCGAAGGCCGCTTTGCCTGGGAGCTCCGCGGCGCTGCCTTCCGCGCCGGGACCGGCGTCTGCTGGTGGCCAGCAGGATCAAACGACGACGACCTATTCCGGCTGGGATTTAAGGCACAGGCTCACTATAGAGGCGAGTGGCGGCGCGAACGCTCCGGCTGGGGACAAATCCTACATCACCTGGGGCGGCCAATTTACCCTTGGCGGCGGCTTTAACATCAACCAGTATCTGGCCGCGATGATCGAATATCAGTTCATGGACGATAAGATTCCCGGGGCGGTCATTGCCGAAACCGGAGCGACGGGAGGGCATTACCACATCTGGTCGTTCACGCTTGATCCGGTTTTCGATCTTCTCCCCAAGGCTTCTAATGACATTTACGTGACAGGCGGCGGTGGTTTCTACCGCAAGGTGACCGATTTCACCGACCTTACTCCGGAGGAATTCTGCACCTATTTCGGTTATTGCGGGGTCGAGTACGCACCAAGTGTCATCGGTCATTTTTCCTCGAACCAAGGTGGGTGGAATGCCGGCGGCGGCTATCAGCACCGTTTCGGCGGGATGTATGGAGAGAGCCGGACCCGGTTCTTTGCCGAGGTTCGGTATGTGGAGGTGTTGTCTCCGGCCGCTGTCGGAGAGTCCGCCAACGGACTTTCGCCGGTGACAATTGGCGGCGACACCAAGCTGCTGCCGTTTTCGCTTGGCATCCGCTGGTAATCTAGGCCGGACGGGGAAATCGCGGCTGTGTGTCCGGGCGCGCCCCCAAAAGCGAAGGTGCGCCCGTCTTCTCATCGAGTCACGTTCCTGTCAAAGCATGACAGGCTGGCGCTCCTTGAGCCAGACGAGGCCTTCAGACGTGCCGGCCTTGGGGATATATTCGCATCCGATCCAACCCCGGTAGCCGAGCTCGTCAAGCAGGTCAAAGAGAAAATCATAGTTGACTTCGCCCGTGTCGGGCTCATGCCGGTCAGGCACGCCGGCGATCTGAATATGGCCCACGCGGCTGTCATTCGGTTTGCCAAGATAGGCGCGGATCTTCATGGCCAGGTCGCCCTCGCCCACCTGACAATGAAACAGGTCCATGAGAACCTTTAGATTCGGTTTACCGGCCTCGACGACCACGGCGTGGCCTTCATCCTGCCGGTTAAGAAAGAATCCGGGCATATTGCGCGGGGCGATGGGCTCGATGAGGACATCGACGCCAGCCGGCCGCGCCTGATCCGCCGCCCAGGAGAGATTGTCGACGTAGGTCTCATGCATCCGGGCGCGGTTGGCCCCTTCGGGAGCGACGCCAGCCATGGCGTGGATGCGCGGGCACTCGAGGACGCGCGCGTATTCGAGCGCCTCCTGGAACCCCTCGCGGAACTCCTGTTCCCGGCCGGGCAAGGACGTGCAACCGCGGTCGCCGGCGTCCCAGTTGCCGGGAGGGGCGTTGAAGAGCACCTGCCGCAGCCCGTTCTGCTGCAACAGCCCAGCCAGTTTTTCGGCGGGATAGTCGTAGGGGAAGAGATACTCGACGGCGGTAAAGCCGTCCTGGGCAGCGGCGGCAAACCGGTCGAGGAAGTTGTGCTCGCGGTACATCATGGTAAGGTTGGCTGCAAAACGAGGCATAGTGATCACTCCTGGGGTGAAATAGCTTTCAGCAAAGCAAAGTAGGCTCTGCGGCGCGGTCGGCGAGGAACGCGCGCACGATGGAATGGAAATCGGGGTCGGGTTCGAGGCCGAGGCTCCGGGCACGGGAATTGTCGAAGACCGCGGGCCATCCGCTGACTAGGCGAGCAATCGCGGGGTTGGGCTCGAAGCGCACCAGCGCCCGGGCTTGAGCTCCGGCGACGGCTTCGAGGGCATCGAGAATTTCCGCCACAGTTACGGTAAGCGCGGGCAAATTCAAAGCGATGCGTCCACCGAGGGCCTGGCGCGAGGCCTCGGCGACGGCAATGATTCCCTGGACGGTCCGCGCCGGCGAGGCGAGCGCAACGCGGGTTTCCGGCGCGACCGGGCAGATGGCTGCCTGGCCGTTCAGTGGCTCGCGTACAATGCCGGAGAAAAAGCCGGACGCTGCGCCGTTTGGCCTGCCGGGACGCACCACCACGGTCATCAGGCGCACGTTGCGGCCGTCGATAAAGCCTTTGCGCGTGTAGTCGGCAACCAGTTGCTCGCAGATGAACTTTTGGATCCCATAGGAGGACTGCGGGGTGGGAAGCGTGTCGGCGCGAATGACCGGAGGCATGGGCAGGCCGGGATCGGGGCCGAAGACGGCGGCGGAGCTGGAAAAAATGAAGCGGGGCGTGTTGCCTGCGGCGCGCAGGGCCTGGAGCAGCGCGCGAGTGGAGTCGAGATTGGAGCGCATACCGAGGTCGAAGTCGGCTTCGCACTCGGCGGAAACGGCCGCGGCCAGATGAAACACGGTGTCGAAGGCCTCGTCGCGCAGCTTTGCGGATTGCTCGATGAGCGTGCCGGTTAAGGCGCGGACGCGCGAGTGGGCCAGCAGGTCGCGGGGCGGGGTGAACTGGTCGGCGAGCACCAGCTCGTCAATGGACTCGCCGGCGATGCGGCCGTTGGCGAGCAACGTACGTGCGAGGCGTGCGCCCACAAAGCCCGCGCCACCCGTGATGAGAACCTTCACCGGCTGTACCTCGATCTCCTCTAAGTATCGTAACTCGCCGTGGCGGCGCATCGTCCCGCGTGCCGGCCAGGAGAAACGAGGAGCGAGCCCGTGCTTTTTCGGAACTGACCGATTGCCGTTCAGGGGCTCAGGGCGTGAACGGTCCCGTGCGGTCTTACACTAGAGAAAGGACTCTTTCCGCCGGACCGCGCCTTGCACCCGCTCCTCGCCAACCTGAACCCCGAACAACGCGCCGCGGTTGAGCTCACCGAGGGCCCACTGCTGATTCTGGCCGGCGCGGGCTCGGGCAAGACGCGCGTGATTACGCATCGCATCGCTTGGCTGATCCGGGAGAAAAACGTGGCTCCGGACGCGATTGCGGCCGTCACCTTCACCAACAAGGCCGCGGGCGAGATGGCGGAGCGCGTGGAGCGGCTGATCGGCCATGCTTCGCTGGCCAAGCCGCTCATCTCCACATTTCATTCGCTGTGCGTGCGCATTTTGCGGCGCGATATCGAGGCGCTGAAGGTGGGCGATAAAGGACTGACGCGGACTTTCGCCATCTTCGACGAGGACGACCAGCAGGGCATCGTGAAGCAGGTGATGCGGCGCATGGGGCTGGATACGAAGCAGCTCACGCCGCGCACAGTGCTGGGGCGGATTTCCTGGGCCAAGAATCACATGGTCGATCCGCAGGAGTATTACCTGGACTCCAAGGACCCGAACAGTGAGCGCATCGCCCACATTTACCGGGCTTACCAGGCGGAACTGGCAAAAAACAACGCCATGGATTTCGACGACCTGCTGCTCGAAGCGGTGCGCTTGCTGCGCGCTTCCGGCGAAGTGCGGGAGCGCTACCAGCGGCGGTATCGATATCTGCTGGTGGACGAGTACCAGGACACCAACCGACCGCAATACGAGCTGATGAAGCTGCTGACGGGCGAGCAGAAAAATGTGTGCGCGGTGGGCGACGAGGACCAGAGCATCTATTCCTGGCGCGGGGCGGACATCCGCAACATTCTGGAATTCGAGAAGGATTTTCCCAACGCGCAGATCGTGCGCCTGGAGCAGAATTACCGCTCGACGCAGGTGATTCTGGAGGCGGCGGGCGCGGTGGTGGCGAACAACGTTCGCCGCAAGGGCAAGAAGCTGTGGACGGACCGGCAGGGCGGATCGCTGATCGGCTACTACGAGGCGCCGGACGGAGAGAATGAAGCGCTGTTCATCGCCGACAGGATTCAGGCCTTCCTGCGCGAGCATGAGGGCGAGGCGCAGAACGAAGGCGCGGGCGGGGGCGCGCATTGCGCGGTATTGTATCGCACCAACTCGCAATCGCGGCTGGTGGAGGAAGCCCTGCGCCGCTACAACATCAGCTACACCATGGTGGGCGGATTCAGCTTTTACGAGCGCGCGGAGATCAAAGACCTGCTGGGGTATTTGCGTCTGGTGAAGAATCCGCACGATTCGATGGCGCTCGCCAGGGTCATCAACACGCCGGCGCGGGGCATTGGCAAGGCGACGCTGGAAACCATGGAGCGGCTGGCTCTGGAGACCGGCAGCTCGACTTGGGACGCGGCGGGCGCGGCGATTGCGAACAAGCTAATTCCCACGCGCGCACTGATGGCGGTGGAATCGTTTCGCCAGCTTATTTTGGATGCGCAGGCGATGCTGGACCCGGATTTTGCGGGCAAACTGGCGGCCGATGTGACGGAGACGGAGGCCGAGGAGGCGGACACGGATTTCGCCTTCGGCGCGGAGGCGCCGGGAGCGGAAGAAAAGCAGTCGGCTGCGGAAGCGATCGAAGAGGTGTCCGATTTCAGCTTCGGCGGCAACGAGGCGCAGATTCCGCTGTTGGACGCAACGCATTTTTCGCCGTTTGCGGAAGCGGCGAAGCGGTCTTTTCTGAAGATGCGGAAGCGGGACGAAGAAGCCGGGGCGGCAAAGGCGGAGCCAGCGCATCCATACGCCGATTTTGAGTCCGATGCAGAAGAGGTCGCCGAAGACGAAGAAAAGGCGGCGCCGGGATTTCGAGCTCCTGGAGACGCGGCCACGCTGCCGGAGCTGATCCGATTCATCATCGACCGCACCGGGTACATCAAGGCGCTCGAAGCCGAAGGCTCGCCGGAGGCTTTCAGCCGCATCGAGAACCTGAAGGAGTTGGCCAACGCCGCGCATGACGCCGAAGCGCGCGGCGAGACGCTGGCCGATTTTCTGGATCACGCGGCGTTGGCCTCGGACACGGACCAGTTTGACCCCAACGCGCGGGTCACGCTGATGACGCTGCATGCCGCGAAAGGCCTGGAGTTTCCCCTGGTGTTTTTGGCCGGCATGGAGGAGGGTCTGTTTCCGCACTCGCGCACGCTCAACAATCCCGACGAACTCGAAGAGGAGCGGCGGCTTTGTTACGTGGGCATGACGCGCGCCATGAACACACTGATATTGACTCGCGCCCACTATCGCCGCCGCTACGGCAACGACGCGCCGGAGGCGAGCATTCCATCGCGGTTTCTGGAAGAGACCCCGGTGCGGCTCATCGAGAACCTGGGCGGCCGCAGAGCGGCGTGGTCCAGCGCAGCGTATGGCTCCGGTTACGGAAGTTACGGAGCGAGGAGCGAGCGCAGATACGCGAGCGAGTTCGACCGCCGGCACTTTAACTACGAAGATGAGAGCCAGGAGACGCCGCGGACAGGCGCGCGGCAATTTTTGTCAAGCCGTAGCGCAGGTGCAAAGAGTGGAAGTACGGAAACGCCTCCGGAGCAGTCGATCGACAACATTGCGCGCTTTTTTGGAGGCGGGAAGGACGGCCGCCCCGGCGCATTTGCGCGGCCGGCGATGAACATTCCGGTGAGCTACGGCGCGACGGGATTGAAGCAAGGCCAACGCGTGCGCCATGCAAAATATGGCGAGGGCACCGTGCTGATGCGCGAGGGTGAAGGCGAAGACGCCAAGTTGACGGTTGATTTTCCCCGTTACGGCTTGAAAAAGCTGATGGAGAAATTCGCAAATCTGGAGAAGCTGTAACGGCGGCGGATTCCCCTTGTCTTCGCCGGTGAGAAGATGACGAGGATATCCGAAGGCGAGAGGGCGCGGCGATTCGGCGCGGAATGGCACGCGGAATCAAACGACAAAACCGGCTAAAAGTAACCCCAACGGGCGGGTAGAGCGCTTCGCGCCCGCCCCGATCGGCTGTACAATTCCGACAGAGAGACCCCGCGGCCAGAGAGAGCCGGAACGCATCTCGCACGTCTAATTTTTTTAGGTGTCAGAATGACCATACCCCGCGAAAAGAACGAGCCGCGCAAGCTGCCCATGATGCCCATCCGGGACATGGTCATCTTTCCCTACATGATGACGCCCTTCGTGGTGGGCCGCGAGTCCAGCGTGCGCGCCCTCGAAGAGGCCCTGACCGGCGACCGCAAGATTTTTCTCGCTACCCAACACGACGCGTCCATCGACGAGCCCAAAGCCAAGGACATTTACCAGGTCGGATCGATCTGCAATATTGTCCAGAGCGTGAAGATGCCGGACGGCAACATCAAGGTTCTGGTGGAGGGGATCGAGCGCGCCAAGTCCGTCGAGGTGAACGACCGCGACGGATTTTTTGTAGCCACGGTGCGCACCGGCAAGACGCAGTTCGAAATGACGGCGGCCGTGGAGCAACTGATGCAGCGGGTCACGTCGCTCTTCGAGCAATACGTGAAGCTGCAGCAGTCGCTCAACTACGAGACCATCATCGCCGCGGTCCGTATGGACGAGCCGTCGAAGCTCTCCGACACTATCGCCGCGAATTTGCAACTTGGCATTGAGGAGAAGCAGGAGCTTCTGGCCATCTTCGATCCGGCGGCGCGGCTGGCGCGGATTGCCGACGTGCTCGACGTCGAAATCGAGAAGCTGGATCTCGACCGCAACATTCAATCTCGGGTCAAGCGGCAGATGGAGCGGGCGCAGAAAGAGTATTATCTCAACGAAAAGATCAAAGCCATCCAGAAGGAGCTGGGCCGAGGCGAAAAGAGCGAGTTCGACGAACTGCGCAAGAAGATCGAAAGCGCGGGCATGCCCAAAGAGGTGCTCGACAAGGCCATCCAGGAGCTCAAGAAGCTCGAAGCCATGCCGCCCATGTCGGCCGAATCCACCGTGAGCCGCAACTATATCGATTGGCTGCTGGCGGTGCCGTGGAAGAAGCGGTCAAAAGAGACCCGATCGATCGACTACGCAGAGAAGGTGCTCAACAACGACCATTACGGGCTGGAGAAAATCAAGGAGCGCATTCTCGAGTTCCTGGCGGTGCGGCAGCTGGTGAAAAATCCCAAGGGCTCGATATTGTGCTTTGTCGGCCCTCCAGGGGTGGGCAAAACTTCGCTAGGCATGTCGATCGCCAAGGCCACCGGGCGGAAGTTCGTGCGCCTATCGCTGGGCGGCGTGCGCGATGAGGCGGAGATACGCGGCCATCGCAGAACGTATATCGGCGCAATGCCGGGCCAGATCATCCAGCACATGAAGCGCGCGGGCACCAAGAATCCGGTGTTCCTGCTCGACGAGGTGGACAAGATTTCCTCCGATTTCCGCGGTGATCCGGCCTCGGCGCTGCTCGAAGTTCTCGATCCGGAGCAGAACATCACCTTCCAGGATCACTATCTGGACGTGGACTACGACCTTTCGCAAGTGCTGTTCGTGGCCACGGCCAATGTGCTGCACACCGTTCCGCCGG
>JASHTU010000131.1 GCA_030040395.1 Acidobacteriaceae bacterium | reverse complement strand
GATATCCGGCTGGACCTCGCGCAAGACCGCGAAGTAGATGGCGCGCGCCGCCTCGTTGTTTTTCTCCGATGTGATCCGGTCGGCGCTCCGCTCCAGCATGTGCGCGATGCTGAGCCGGGTCCACGGGCGCAGCCCCAGGTAGGCACTGTCCACGTAGCCGAGCGCTTGCAGGCGGGCGAGCGCCGCGTAAATCCAGTTGTCCACCGGCACATACGTCGAACCATCAGGCCCGGTCGTCACCATGCCTGCTTCCGGCGGCCAGCCGGATGGCAGACGCGGAAGATTGGCTTGTTGAGCGCGCGCGGCCGGCCACAATTCGCAGAGAATCAAGACCTCACACAGGACGGGAAGATGAAGTCTCATCCGCACTCCGGGCGTTCGGTGGTCAATCTGCCTAGATGCCGGTTTGAGCCGACGGGGTGGTTCCAGAGGCGACGATCCTCTGGCCAACAGGCTTTCGCCGGAAAAAAACAGGCGCGAATTTATCGAATCGACCGTTCTACCCGCTCCCGCCATTCCGCGTTCGCCCGCCAAGCCGTTTTTCCACGCTCCGGGCCTGCCGGTCGTGCTCCCTCCGGTGTATGATGCTTTCGCCGCGTTCCCTTTGCGGCTTCCGGTCGCCGGAGTCTGAAATTCGTGCGATAGGGTCTCCGCCGCTTCAACGGAGGGTCTCCCAATCGCATGAGCAGGACCCATTCGATCGGAAAGCCGTTCGCGCGCCAGATGCGCGCGGCGGTTTACCCGAGGAGGTAAGAACAACCATGGCGACATTGACCGCTCTGCATCCGGGCAAGCTCAGCGACCGCGTGAGCTTTCGCCCGCGCTACGGCAACTTCATTGGCGGCAAGTGGGTCGAGCCTGCTTCCGGCCAGTATTTTGAAAACATCACGCCCATCACCGGAAGGACCTTCTGCGAAGTGCCCCGGTCCAACGCGCAGGATATCGACCGGGCCCTTGACGCGGCCCACGCCGCCCGCGAGTCCTGGGGCCACACCAGCCCCACGCATCGCGCCCTGATTCTCAACCAGATCGCCCAGCGCATGGAAGAGAATCTCGACATACTGGCGCTTGCCGAAACCTGGGACAACGGCAAGCCCATCCGGGAAACCACGGCCGCCGATTTGCCGCTGGCCATCGATCACTATCGCTACTTCGCCGGCTGCATCCGCGCCCAGGAAGGCACGATCTCCGAAATTGACCCCGAAACCGTCGCCTACCACTTCCACGAGCCGCTGGGCGTCGTGGGCCAGATCATTCCCTGGAACTTCCCGCTGCTCATGGCCGCCTGGAAGCTTGCGCCGGCGCTGGCCGCCGGCAACTGCGTCGTCCTCAAGCCCGCCGAGCAAACTCCGGCCAGCATTCTGGTCTGGGCCGAACTGGTCGGCGATCTTCTGCCTCCCGGCGTTCTGAACATCGTCAACGGCTACGGCCTCGAGGCCGGCAAGCCGCTCGCCTCCAGCCCGCGCGTCGCCAAAATCGCCTTCACCGGCGAAACCACCACCGGCCGGCTCATCATGCAATACGCCAGCCAAAACCTGATTCCCGTGACCCTCGAACTCGGCGGCAAATCGCCCAATATCTTCTTTGAAGACGTCTGCCGGGAAGACGACGACTTCTTCGATAAGGCTCTCGAAGGCTTCGCCATGTTCGCGCTCAACCAGGGCGAAGTGTGCACCTGCCCCAGCCGCGCGCTGATCCAGGAGAGCATCTACGACAAATTCATGGAGCGCGCACTGAAGCGCGTGGCAGCCATCAAGCAAGCCAACCCCCTCGAGCCCGACACGATGATCGGCGCGCAGGTCTCAAGCGAGCAGCTCGAAAAGATCATGAGCTACATCGACATCGGCCACCAGGAAGGCGCCGAGTTACTGGCCGGCGGCCACCGGGCGCGCCTGGGCGGGGAACTCGAAGAGGGCTTCTACGTTCAGCCCACCGTCTTCCGCGGCCACAACCGGATGCGCATCTTTCAGGAAGAGATCTTTGGCCCAGTAGTCTCCGTCACTACCTTTAAGACGGAAGAAGACGCGCTGAAGATCGCCAACGACACGCTCTATGGCCTCGGCGCCGGGCTGTGGAGCCGCGACGCCAACCGCTGCTACAACCTCGGCCGGGGCATCCAGGCGGGCCGCGTCTGGGTCAACTGCTATCACGCCTATCCGGCGCACGCTGCCTTCGGCGGATACAAGCAATCGGGCATCGGCCGCGAGACCCACAGTATGATGCTCGATCACTATCAGCAGACCAAGAACTTGCTGGTCAGCTACAACCCGAAGAAGCTCGGCTTCTTCTAAACCTGGGCGCCACCATGGCTGAAACTCCCGCACAAGTCCTGGCGACGGACCTGGCCGTTCATCTAATCCGGGTTCTGCGCCAGAAACACGGTCCGCTCATGTTCCACCAATCGGGGGGCTGCTGCGACGGCAGCTCCCCGATGTGCTATCCGCGCGGCGAATTCCTTGTCGGCGACTCCGATGTGCAATTGGGCGAAGTGGACGGCGAACCATTCTACATGAGCCGCAGCCAGTTCGAGTACTGGAAGCACACGCAACT
>JASHTU010000130.1 GCA_030040395.1 Acidobacteriaceae bacterium | reverse complement strand
ACCACGCCGGGAGTGTTGTCTTTGGACACGACGATCTCCACGCTCGCCGTCAATGGGTGCGGCCGGAAATAGTCCTCCAATGCGCCTGGTTTCTTTCCCGTCCCGATGTCGGCAGGAGAACGCAGGCTCATTAACTCACGCCCATTGTTGTTGAAGCAACGGACGGTCACGGTTCCGAGTCCCGGCGGCAAGGAATGCAAAATGACCGAAACCATCATGTGGTTATCGGCGTTGGCCGCGACACGCTGCGAGATCGATCCTGCGCCAGGCCCGATCGTCACCACCTGCCGGTCGGAACTCGCCGCGCTGTCCCGGAGATGGACAGCTCCCGACGCCTGCCACCCCGTCAGCCCCTCTATGAAGGTGGGATTCACCGAGATCAGCGACGAATCGTCAGCAGCGCGGGCGGGCAGGACTGAGCAAAGGCAAGCGATCGCGACGAGAAGCTGTCCGCACCCTCCCCGCCAACGCGCCCAGCATGCAGGGCAGCTGCTTCCGGCCGGAGCCGCAAGTGCGCCGCCGGGTTGGGAGGCCGGGATTTCCTGGCTCGATGCGCGACCCATTGCCTGCTGCGTCTCGCCCCAGTATCCTCGCACATAGACATTTCGAGGTGAACCGGCCTTGCTGAAGATCGATTCTCGGTGGCGCAATTTCGTATTGTCCCTCCTGGCTCTTGTTCCTCTACCGGCCCGTGCCGCCGTACGGCTGCCCGCGATTTTTGCGGATCACATGGTAATCCAGCGGGACCGGCCGGTGCATGTATGGGGTTTTGCGGCGCCCCAGGAAAGTGTCACCGTCGCGTTTCGCGGGACGGAACGCACTGCGGCTGCCGATGCCCTGGGCAGGTGGTCCACTGAACTTCCGCCGGGAAATGCCGGAGGCCCCTTCACGCTCTCGGTGCAGGGAACCAATGCCGTCACGCTGCGAGATGTCCTGGTGGGCGATGTGTGGGTGGCCTCGGGACAATCGAACATGGGGTTCTCCATGGACGAAGAACCCAACGCTCAGCAGGAGCTGGCGGGCGCCAATCTTCCTGAGCTCAGGCTGATGAATGTCAACCAGCGCTATGCCGACTATCCCCAGGACGACGTCTCGGTGCTGACCCCCTGGAGCCTGAGCGGGCCGGATTCGGCAAAGGGCTTCTCGGCAGTGGCGTTTTTCTTTGGCCGCGAGCTTTTGCGGCGCGAGCATGTTCCCATCGGGATCATCGAGTCGGCCTGGGGCGGAACTCCGGGGGAAGCATGGACCAGCATGGCTTCCCTCTCTCAGGATGCTTCTCTCATGCCGGTGTTCTCGGCATGGGCCGCCATGCAGGACGCGGAAGCAGAAACGGCGCTTGCAGAGGAAAAAGAGCGCCAGGAATTGCAAGCGAAAGCAGGAACCGGCGAGAATCTCCGGCTTCCCTGGCATCCGGTCTTTAACTCCTGGGCTCCCGCGGCGCTGTTCAACGGCATGATCGCCCCGCTCACCCGCTTCCCCATCCGCGGGGTCATCTGGTACCAGGGCGAATCGAACACCGACGCCCGGCGTTACGCGGTATACGCGCGGCTGTTTCAGGCGCTGATCCGCGACTGGAGAGCTGCGTGGTCGGAGGGCGCCTTCCCCTTTCTTTATGTGCAGCTCGCCAACTTCCGCGCGGGCCCGCTTGACCATTGGCCCGAGGTCCGCGAGGCGCAGCGACAGGCTCTGGAACTGGTGAATACAGCCATGGCCGTGACCATCGATATCGGCGACCCGGATAACATCCATCCCACCGACAAACAGGACGTTGGTCACCGGCTTGCCCTGGCGGCGCGAGCCATAGCGTATGGAGAGCCCATCGAATTCTCCGGGCCGTTGTTTCGCTCCATGAGCCGCGAAGGAAGCCAGGCCCGCCTTTACTTTGACCACGCGCAAGGCGGGCTGGTGGTCAAGGGAAACAATCTGACCGGTTTCGAGATCGCCGGAGAGGACGGGCATTTCGTTCCCGCCTCGGCGTCCGTTGACGGCGCAACCGTCGTGCTGTCGAACCCCGCCGTGCTGGCGCCTGCGCAAGTGCGCTACGGCTGGGCTGATAACCCCTCCTGCAATCTCTTCAACCAGGCAGGATTGCCGGCATCGCCGTTTTCGACTTCCTGGCCTTAGGGCCGTCGGACGTAGGGAGAATTCGCGCATCAGTCGCGTCATAGCACGTCAGGGTCTTGAATCCATCTGCGCATACACCGGGATGCCGAGTTCCCGCCGCACCGCATATCCGATGGTGGCGGCGTTGAAATTCGCGGAAGAGGTGGCGGGCCAGCGAGCTGCCACGGCCCCTTTCGAGTTAATGAGCAAGGCCGGCGCGTCATGAATGCCGGCAGGCAGACGCGCGAAGCGGATCGAAGGCGCGTCGAAGTCCAGCAATGCATTGCGCATGGCGACGTTTATGCCTGGATTGGCGCCTCGATTCCGTACCAGCACCAGAATCTCTAGTTGGCGTGCGCTGTACTCACGCGCCAGCGTGCGCAGTACGCTCAGCCGCGCCATTGACTCCGGCGCGATGAGGCCGTCGGCATCGAGTCGAAGCTCGAGACTTGTGACCAGACGGTACTGAGCCGCTTGCCGGGATGGCGCCGGGCGCCCATCGAGATCCTCCAGATTCTCGAACATCTTTTCGTCGAACTCGGACGCGGAGTTACGCTGGGGGGCCAGTGCGCCGTCTGGCTGGGCCGGTTGCGCCTGCAGCGTGCTGTCCTTCTCTGCCCCTTTCGCCTGCATCGCTTCAAGAGAATGCCAAGTCGCGCCGTTCCACACCCAGTACGGACTGACCAGTCCGCAATACTCATATCGGTTCTTCGCGAAGACCAGCTTGTCGCCGAAGCTCCTTACCAGCACCGGACTGGTGGAACGGATCGTGTTCTCTCCCACAGTTGCGGGATTGTTTCCCAGCTTCGTGCCTTCATCGTTGACGATCGGGGCCGCAGGCGCGGGCGGATTCCAGTCAATCATGTTCTTCTCAATGGTCAGGCCGTCGATGCTGCCGCCATTCCAGGTGTGGATATAGATCGCGCCCTGGAGGCGCGCCAGCCGAGGGCTCAGACCATTGTTGACGCACACGTTGCCACGCAGCACGGCGTCATGGGTGATATAGCCCGCTCCAAATGCCGCCATGCAGTAGCCCTGCGTGTCGTGCGCATAATTGTTCTCGACCGTGTTGCGCGTGGTGGCCCAGTCAATGTCGTAGGCCCCGCCATCCACGCCGGGACTTTCCGTAAGAAAGCTCTCGTTGTTGCGGACTGTGCAATCGGTGCAGGACCACGTCCAGATCGCGTTCGGCGTGCCCACAATTTCGGTCGGCTGTTGGCCGGTAAGCCATGCCGCGCTGGAATCGATGAGGCCGCCGTAGACGCGAAACAGGATAATGCCGTCGCCATAGACATCGTGCGCCACGCTGTTGCGGATCACCACGTCGCGGTTGTAGCCGTTCTCGTCGGAGTAGAAGGCGCCCGCGCCCATCATGATGCCCGCCCACTGGTTAGTGTGCGCGGCGATCACGTTGTCGATGAGCACATGGTCGAAGCGCTGGCCCTTGGAGCCGCGCAAAAACACCACCAGGCCGTTGTCCTTGTTTTTCAACTCGCCGCCATACACATCGTGAACCACCAGGTTGCGGAGCGTGAT
>JASHTU010000129.1 GCA_030040395.1 Acidobacteriaceae bacterium | reverse complement strand
GGAGTCAAAGAACGACCCGCCGCCGCCGCCGTACTGCTCCGGGATGGGGATGCCCATCAGACCCAAGTCGAAGAGCCGTTGCACCAGTCCCGCGTCCAACTTCTGCTCTTCGTCCATGCGCCGGACCAGCGGCGCAATCTCTTCTTCGGCAAAGCGGCGCACGGTGTCGCGAAAGAGCAGCTCATCGTCGCTCAAGCAGGTGACGGGGCGGTGCGACGAAACCATTTCCACGAGCTTCTCCTCTTTTGGTGGCCCTTCGATCCCTGGAGTATTATGACAGATGGATTTTTGGATGTTACGCGAAGTTACCCCTGCCCTCAACGTAGTTAGCCGGAAAAATCGGCACTTGAAAGGTAAATTCCGTTGCAGATACGGGATCATGTATTCCTGGTGACCGGGGCGGCGTCGGGGCTGGGCGCGGCCACGGCGCGGATGGTGGTGAACGAAGGCGGGCGCGTGGTGGCGGCCGACTTGAACCGCGCGGGAGGCGAAGCCATCGCCGGGGAGCTGGGCGCGGCCGCTTGTTTCGTGGCTACTGACGTGACCAGTGAAGCGGACGCGCAGGCCGCGGTGGAACTTGCGCGGACGAGCTTTGGCCACTTGCATGGATTGGTGAACTGCGCCGGGATTGCGCCCGCGGAGAGAATCGTGGGCCGGGAGGGCGCCCACCGGTTGGACATCTTCACTAAGGCGGTGAACATCAACCTGATCGGGACTTTCAACATGATGCGGCTGGCCGCGGAGGCCATGGCGAAGGAAGATGCGGGCGAGGACGGCGAGCGCGGTGTGATTGTCAATACCGCTTCGGTGGCGGCGTTCGATGGGCAGATCGGCCAGGCCGCTTACGCCGCATCCAAAGGTGGGGTGACAGCGCTCACTTTGCCCGCGGCGCGGGAGCTGGCCCGCCATGGCATTCGCGTGGTGACCATTGCGCCGGGAATTTTTGCCACGCCCATGATGGCCGGATTCACAGAAGAGGTGCAACAGGCGCTGGGCAAGAGCGTTCCTTTTCCGCCGCGGCTGGGGCGGCCGGAAGAATTTGCGGCCCTGGTGAAGCAGATTTGCGAGAACCAGATGCTGAATGGGGAAACCATCCGCCTCGACGGTGCGTTGCGCATGGCCCCGAGGTGACTTCTGGAGCCAGCCATGACCTTCCATGATCCCATTGTGATTGCCGGCGCGGCGCGTACGCCCATCGGCGGGTTTCAAGGCGATTTGAAAGACGCCGCAGCTCCCGAGTTGGGCGCGGCGGCGATTCGCGCCAGCCTGGAGCGCGCCGCCGTTCCCTTCGATGCGGTGGACGAAGTTCTGTTCGGCTGCGTGCTTCCCGCGGGATTGGGCCAGGCGCCGGCGCGGCAGGCCGCGCTGGCCGCCGGGTTGCCCGTCTCTGCGGGGGCAACCACCGTGAACAAGATGTGCGGTTCGGGCATGAAGGCGGTGATGCTGGCGCACGACGCCATTGTGGCCGGCGGCGCGAAGATTGCCGTGGGCGGCGGCATGGAGAGCATGACCAACGCGCCTTTTCTGCTGGACCGCGCGCGCGCCGGTTACCGCATGGGCCACGGGCGCGTCATCGACCACATGTTTTTCGACGGGCTGGAAGACGCTTATGACAAAGGGCGGCTGATGGGCACGTTTGCGGAGGATTGCGCGCAATGCTTCTCGTTTTCGCGGGAAGCGCAGGACGAATACGCGGCCGCGTCGCTTACGCGCGCGCAGAGGGCCATTGCCGAGGGGAGCTTTGCGGCGGAGATTGCGCCGGTGACGGTGGGGACGGGCAAGAGCCAGCGCCAAGTGACCCAGGACGAACAGCCGCTGAAGGCGAGCCTGGACAAGATCCGGTTGCTCAAGGCGGCGTTTCGCGAGGGCGGCACAGTGACCGCGGCCAATTCGAGCTCCATTGCCGACGGCGCAGCTTCGCTGGTGCTGATGCGGCGCTCGGAGGCGGAGCGCCGCGGCGTCCGGCCGCTGGCCGTCATCGCCGGCCAGGCGACCTACGCGCAGGCGCCGCATCTTTTCCCGACTGCGCCCATCGGAGCCATCCGGGCGCTGGTTGAGCGCACCGGATGGGCGCTCGACGCGGTCGATCTGTTCGAAATCAACGAGGCGTTCGCGGTGGTGGCGATGGCGGCCATGCACGATCTCGGTCTGCCGCACGACAAGCTCAACGTGCACGGCGGCGCCTGCGCATTGGGTCACCCCATCGGCGCCTCAGGCGCGCGCATTCTGGTCACCTTGCTGGCGGCGCTGGAAAAATACGGCCTGAAGCGGGGAGTGGCCGCGCTCTGCATCGGCGGTGGAGAAGCAACGGCCATGGCTCTAGAGCGGGCCGGGTAATGCGCGATCACGGTTGCACGACGCCGTGGCGGATGGCGTAGCGCACCACGCCGGCGGTCTGGTGAATTCCCAGTTTTTCCATGATGCGGCTGCGGTACGTTTCGACGGTTTTCGCGCTGATATCGAGCAGCGCAGCGATTTCCTTGGTGGTGTTGCTTTCGGCGATCAACTGCAGCACCTGGCGCTCGCGCGGCGTCAGCGGATCGTCGGGCAGATCCGATTTGTTCTGGTAGGCCTCCACGGCGGCCTGGGTCACTTCCGGGCTGAAATAGCTGCCCCCGCGCGCAGTCTCGCGGACTGCGTGGACCAGTTCCACGGCGCTGTGAGTCTTCATGACAAAGCCGCTCGTGCCGGCGCGCAATCCCGCGAGGATGAATTGGCGCTCAGTGTGCATGGTGAGGATGATGGTTTTGGTGTCGGGCGAGACGCGCCGAATTTCGCGGGCGGCGTCAATGCCGTTGAGAAACGGCATGGAAAGATCTAAAACCGCTACGTCGGGATGGAGCTTCTCGCTCCACTCCAC
>JASHTU010000128.1 GCA_030040395.1 Acidobacteriaceae bacterium | reverse complement strand
AATGGATCATCCTTGATCTGGGCGAATTCTACGACGTGAATGCTATCCGCATCGACTGGTGCGAGCCACGCGCCCGGGAGTACGAAGTTCAATACTGGCTCGGCGCCGATCCGATGAACTGGGAAGAGCCGGCCATGGATTCCACGCGCCAGGGCGGCGAGTATCTTCCCGTCGCCAATCAGGCGATGGGCAACTGGATTCGCTTCCCCAAGGGGTCGTTCGCGATGGCAAAGGTGGCAGCGTCACGCTAAAGCTTTCGGACAATCTCATTTCAACGCGTTGGGTTCGCGTGGTAATGACGCAGTCCTCCAATCAGCCAGGGCCGCACGGAACCGACGACCTGCGCCACCGCGTGGGATATGCAATCTACGAAGTTTACGTGGGCAGATTGGAGACTAATGGAAAGTTTGCGGATTTTGTGAACCACGCGGCGAACGGTCGCGGGCAAACCGCTACGTATTGCTCTTCCACAGACCCGTGGCACACCGTCCAGGACCTCAGTCCGCGCGGAGACCAGACCGGCTGGGACATCTTCTTCACCAGCGGCATCACCAACGGCTTGCCCGCCCTGATAACCGTTCCGCTGATTTACAGCGTTCCCGAAGACGCTGCCGCCATGGTCGCTTATCTGAAAAAGCGCGGCTATCCCATCAGCTGGGTCGAAATGGACGAGGAAGCTGATGGCCAATACTACATGCCTGAGGATTACGCCACGCTCTATATTCAATTTGCGGACGCCATTCACAAAGTCGATCCGACCCTCAAGTTGGGTGGACCCGTTTTCCAAGGCATTAACCAGGACGTCTCCGTCTGGCCCGATGCGCGCGGACGCAAATCTTGGTTCGGCCGCTTTTACGACTACCTGAAAGCGCGAAATCGCGAGGGCGATTTAACGTTCGCTTCTTTCGAAATTTATCCTTTCGAAGCCTGCACGATGAAGTGGGACGATCTCTACCGTAACCGGGAGCTGACGCGCAAGACGCTGCAGGCCTTCCGTGACGACGGCCTGCCCGCCGCAATTCCCCTCATGAACACCGAAAGTAATCTGTGCGGTTCGCTTTCCGTCTTCATGTCCGATATTTTTTCGGCCCTGTGGCTAGCCGACAATGTTGGCAGCTTTTTCGCCGAGGGCGGAGCGCTTTACGTTCACTCGCCAATCGAACCCAGCAGCATCGAGCATGGTTGCCAGGGCTACGCAATCTGGGGCAACGTGCTTACGGATCGCGAAGGAAAGATCATTAACTATATGGCCTTTTACCACGCCGGTCGGATGATCAATGAAGAATGGGTCACGCATCGCACCGGCATGCATCATCTCTATTCGGTCGACGTCGGAATCGAAGACGCCGCCGGAAACGCTCTTGTCACGAGCTATGCTGTTCGGCGGCCAGACGGCAATTGGGCCTTGCTGCTCATCAACAAAGACAGAGACAACACCCATCCCGTTCAAATAGTTTTTGAAAGTAGCGGCGCCGCCGGACATTTTTCGGGCACAATCCGCGTAGTCACATTCGGCAGCGAACAATACGTTTGGCGCGGCGCCGACGCTACGGCTCACGCCGATCCAGATTTGCCGCCCGTGGTTTCCTCAGTCGACGCCTCTGCGCAAATGGTGTTCACGCTCCCCAAAGCGTCTGTCACCGTCTTGCGGGGCGAAGTCGCGGGCCTCACCGCCTAGGAGGGATTCGCAAGCGGTCGGAGACTGTTTTCTGCTGGCTTACGCGACCGGGATTCAGGCCATCTTGGTCAGCTTTGACCGGCTGCCTCATGAGTTTGCCCGCAAGCAGGGTCATGCGGACGTGATTCCCGCCTGATTCTGTTGCGAAAACCCTGAAAAACAGTGAGATTGCGGCGCATGGAACAATTTCCAAACGGAACTCCTTCAACAGCAGATTCGAGACGTTGCGCCCCCGCATCTCTTTTTGCGGCTGGGCATCTACTGAGAGAGCCGTATCGAAATCCACCTTGTTATAGATCGCCTTACCGATGAGTCATCCGCTTTTTTCTCCTTTCGAGCTTCGTTCGGTGCGATTCGCCAATCGCATTGGCGTTTCGCCCATGTGCCAGTACTCGTCTGAGGACGGATTCGCCAACGATTGGCATCTTGTTCATTTGGGCAGCCGCGCGCAAGGCGGCGCGGGGCTGGTGATGACGGAGGCTTCGGCGGTTTTGCCCGAAGCCCGCATTTCGCCGGACGATTTGGGGATTTGGAAGAACGGGCATATTCCGGCGCTGGAGCGGATGGCGCGGTTTATTCATGCGCAGGGCGCGCGGGCCGGCGTACAACTGGCGCACGCGGGGCGGAAGGCCAGCATGCATTCGCCATTCGCAGGGGAGGGCCTTGTGCCGTCCACGGCGGGTGGATGGCAGCCGGTAGGGCCGAGCGCGCTGGCTTTCGGTCCCGGTTACGCCGTGCCACAGGAACTGGACCAGGCGGGGATCGACGCGGTGGTGGAGGGATTCCGGCAGGCGGCGCGGCGGGCGCTCGCGTCCGGCTTTGACGTGGTGGAGATTCACGCCGCGCATGGGTATCTGCTGCACGAATTTCTGTCGCCGCTGGCCAACCGGCGCACCGACGGGTATGGTGGAAGCCTTACGAATCGCGCTCGCCTGATGCTGGAGGTTGCAGGTGCGGTGCGCGCCGAGTGGCCGGAGCATCTGCCCTTGTTTGTTCGCATCTCCGCCACCGATTGGGTGGAGGGCGGATGGAACGCGGATGAATCAGTGGAGCTGGCGGGGCTTTTGCGCGCCACTGGCGTGGACCTGGTGGATGTTTCCTCCGGCGGGCAAACACCCGATGCAAAAATTCCCGCTGCGCCGGGTTTCCAGGTGGAGTTTGCGGCGCGCATCCGCCGCGAGGCGGGGATTGCGTCAGCGGCGGTGGGACTGATTACCGATCCGGCGCAAGCCAACGGAATCATTGCGCGGGGCGAGGCCGACCTGGTGCTGCTGGCGCGCGCAATGTTGCGTGATCCATATTGGCCGTTGCACGCCGCGGCGGCGCTTGGCGAAGAAATAAGCTGGCCCAGGCAGTATCTGCGCGCAGCTCCGCACCACTCGCCGGCGCGGCCGACGGTGGAACGCCCCGACGCGGCCGAATGAGGAGCAGGGTGGGCTCAGGTTTCCCAAGCCCCAAAATCGACCCTGTGCGAGTTAAAAACAGGCGCAAGGCATTTAGCATCTTTATCCACAGTGTGGGCGCGAATGCCCGAGATTGCTTCACAGTTGATGCAGAGTGTGGCCTATACTGCTCTTAGCGTGAGGATCGCTTCCGGCTGGAACGTTCTCACCCAACGCTGCTATGGCTACACAACTTTCCCCAAAACGCGCATCCGAGACGCCCTCGATCCCTGACCGCCTCTATTTCAAGATTGGCGACGTGGCCCGCATTTGCGGGCTGGAGACCTACGTGCTGCGATTTTGGGAGTCGCAGTTTCCGCAACTGAAGCCGAACAAGAGCGGAACCGGCCAACGGCTTTATCGCCGGCGCGATGTGGAGACCGCGCTGGAGATCAAGCGGTTGGTGCACGCCGAGGGCTACACGCTCTCCGGCGCGCGGCAGGCGCTTGAGGCCACCCATCGCCACGGCAAATCGGGCTTCGAGCCGCAATCGAATCTACCCCTCGGCGAGTCGGGCGGGGACCGGGAAGCCATGGCTCGAGCCATCGGTCATGCGCGCTCGGAGCTGCGTGAGATTGCCGGGTTGCTGTCCTCGCCACTCCCTGGGCCCCCGCGCCGCCGCAACCGGCTGGCGGCGTTCGCGCAGTCTTGTGGCACGCTTTTTCCTTCCTGAAATGAATGATTGAGAGTGCGGGGTTTTTCTTCGCCCACCCCGCGGCAAAACGCGCTGCAAAGATGGGCCGGCCAATCCAACGGACGCCCCGATAGATCGCCCGTCGAGAGTGGGCCACGTACGCGCGCAGGCAAGGAGCTTGAGCGAGCCAGCCAGTTTCGTGTACCTTGAGAATCAACGGCAAGCGAAGCCGATCCCCAAGTGGACCGGACCCGATCTTCCCCAAGGCCCTTTTTGAACCATACCCGATTGGCTGGTGTGGTTCGTAAGGGAAAGCAAATGGTCGAGCTTCCGTCGTCGTTCCTTTTCCCCATCTGGCGCTGACGCGGCCGGCGCGACGATCACATTTAAATTGCGGCAAAGACGCCGACTATTGCGCATGCCGCGAGAAGCAAGGACGATCTTCGCAACCCGTCGCCGGGTCGAGACCGGTTCACATCCTCAGGTAGGAGCTGAAA
>JASHTU010000127.1 GCA_030040395.1 Acidobacteriaceae bacterium | reverse complement strand
GCGCCGCCTCCGCGCCCTGTTGAGGAGCGCCACTGCGCTTCATGGCTTCGGTCGCCTGTTCCAGGCGGCTCAGCGCCTGCTCGATCCGTTGCTCGCTCGACTCGCGGGAAGCCGACTCGGCAGACTGCCGGCCGTTTTGCCCCTGTGCTGACTGCGCGCCGTTTTGCCCCTGCGCTCCGCTCCGCTCTCCCATGCTCAGCTGGCCGCCGTTCTGCTGGCCACCTTGCATTCCCGCGCTCTGCTGCCCAGCGCTCCCTTGCCCCGATGAAGACGACCCCGACGCACTCTGCTGACCTTGCTGCCCCTGCGCACCGCTCTGTTGCGACGCGCTCTGCTGCCCTCCTTGCTGCTGTCCTCCTTGCTGCTGGCCACTTTGCTGTTGCCCCGCTTGTTGCTGCCCACCCTGTTGCTGCCCGCTCTGTTGCTGTCCATTCTGTTGTTGCCCATTTTGCTGCTGGGACGAGGAGCCCGACGCGCTCTGCTGACCTTGCTGACTCTGCGCTCCATTCCTGGCTAGTTGCTCCATCTGGCGCTGCAATTGTTCGGCTTCCCGCCGCAGCATCTCCTGTTGCCAGCGCTCCTGGAAGCTTTGCTGCGGATTCTGCGGCTGATTGGCTAAATCCTCCTGGCGCTTCGCTAGCGCATCCAGCTTCTCGAGCGCGTCCTCCACGTTCTTCTCGCGCTGTTCCTGGGGTGAAGCCGTGGGCGCGGTCTCGTATTGATTTTTCTCCGTATCCAATTCGAGGTCGAACAGACTGGCCAGGTCGCGGCCCGCATTGCCGCCACCCCCTCCGCCGCCTCCTCCACGCTGACCGAAGGCTACTTCGATCCGCCGGAAGGTCGCCTCTGCGCGCAGCAGCGCCTGCAGCGCCTTTTGTTCCAGCGGCATCGCATCCTTCCACGCCATGCTTTTCAACTTATCCGCCGACGGCCCCATCGCCGCCGCTGCCGCCTGCATGTCTTTGTCGAAATCGTTGAACTCCTGGTTTGCCTCGGCCACGTCCCGGCTCTCCATGCGCACTGAAAGCGCGTTCACCTGGTCGCGCAGCTTCTGTTGCGCGTCGGACAAAAACTGCGCCTGCGCCGTCTCGTCCTTCGCCGTCGCGGTCTTGTCGTTTTCCTGCTTCCAGGTCGCGGCGATCAACTCTTTTTCGCGCTTCGAAATCTCGGTCTGGCTACCTCCGCCGCCTCCACCGCCGCCCCCGCCGCCGCCCGCCTGCTGCGACTGCGAAAACTCGCGCTCAAACGGATCCACCTGAATAAACGAGATGTCGGTGTGCGCCTGGCTGTTTCCGTCTTTGGCCGTCGCGTAAACGCTGATCACATCGCCCGGCGTCAGCTTGAAATTCTCCAGAGAAAGCAGATAAGAACCGTCCGCATTCTTCGCCTCCGGCGTTTTCAGCAGGCTTATATCGTGGTCCGGCCCGCCATTCACCGTGTAATGCAGGTGCATGTCCTTCAGCCCAAACTGGTCCTCCGCCTTCACCCCCACCGTCACTTCTTCGATCGGGCTGGCGCGGTAATCGCCGGTGGGGCGGTCGATCGAAATTTCCGGCGGCAGCGCCTTATCGGTGGCAATGAAATAATCCTCCGAGAGCCGCACCGGCTGGCCCTCGTCGGTGGCCGCCACGTGATAGGCTCCGTCCTTTTCCATGTGAATCGCGCCCTGGTAGGTGTTGCCCACGCCCGCGGTCAGATGAATCGTTTTGCCGTCGGCCAGGGTGAGCTGCCCGTTCTTCATTGGCCGGTCCATCTCGAGCTTGATCTCGGCGTCCGTACCTTCAATCGCGCGCAGATCCCCTGAGTGCTCCTCCGTCACCGGCTTCATCCCCGTCCACTTGGGATAGTGATACGTCACTTGAATCGCCTTCACTGAAGGCAGGTCCACCACCCGCACCTGGTAATGCGGCGAAACCAGCGGCCCTGCCGCCACGTAATATTCCACGTTCTCCGGCAACCCGGCTAAGACAAATTGATACGTCGCCCCGCTGCCCGCGTCCGCAGTCGCCTGCATCGTCACAGGCTCCCACCCCGCCGCACTTTTGAAATGCGCGAACAGTTGCGCTTTATTGGGAACCATGCCCTTCACGCGCGCCACAATCAACTGATCGCTGTTGCGGCGAACGGTCACGTTCCCCGGCTTCACCACGATCGAATACAGCGGCGCGACGTTCTTCTTGGGCCCCAGCCACACCAGCGAAGCCCCGTAACCCAGATAACCGGGCCCCGCCGCAATCATCCACACCAGCACAGCGAGACAGGCCAACCCCGCGCCGCCCAGCGCAAACAGGCGGTTATCGGGGACCATGGACGAAGGCGCGGCATACTGGGTCCGCTTGAGTGTGTCGGCGGCCAGCAATTCAAGAAACGGATCGCCCTCGCTTGCGCGCTCCTCGAAAGTCGTCAACCGTTGCTCCAACTCGGGATTTGCCGCTTCCGCGTCGCGCACCGACCGCGCCCGCGTCAGGCGCACCACGGGCAGGGCAATCCCCAGGATGGTCACCGCTGCCAGCGCCACCAAGATCGTCAGTCGCGCCACGGTCACTCCCCGCGCGGGAAACGCCAAGTGGTTGAGCGCCAGCACCAGCGCCACGGTGACGGTGAGCGCGGTTCCGGCAAAAATGGCCGCGCCGCGCAGCCACGCGCCCAGCCGCAGCCGCTTCTGCAGCCGCGCAATATAGGAATTGAGCTCGCTCGAGTTGCTCATACTTCCTCCCGCTGTGTGCCCATGTAATCGCTGGCCAAGGCCGTCTCCGCCAAGGCGACGATCAGGGCAAGCAGCATCACGTACCACCAGAGACTTACCGGCTGGTATTTCACTTGAGCGGCCGCCGCGCCCGCCGTCTGCGCTGCGCGCTCGCCGGAGCCGCCGCTCCACAGTTGCTGCACGTCTCCCGCCATCGGGGCCAAATCCGATTCGCGCCGGTCTGCATTCACCCCGATCACCGCGTCCCGTCCGTTGGCGAAATGAATCTGATAAAAGCCCGCGCGTTCGAGCCGGAAACTTTCGGCCGTCCGCGCTTCGCTCAGCGTCAGCGGCCGCCGTCCCTCGGGATCGATCACTTCCACGCTCCCCAACGCGCCTCCCGCTTCCGGCGCCGCGCGCAGTTGCACATACGAATCCACCAGCCGCGAGCCGCTCAGCCGCTCGTCGCCCGAGAGATACCGCGCCGTCCGATCCACAAACGCCACAAACACCGGGTGCAGTGGCAGATCGTTGGTCAGATTCTCAAGCCCCGACGTGAACAGCAAAACGTGCCCTTCGCCGATTTGCTTGTCGAGTAGCAGCGGCGTGCCGTCATTGAGCCGCGCCGCCACGCGCGCCTGCCCCGGATCGACAGCCGCCGCGTAATAAACCTTCACCTCAGCCCACCCGCCATTGTCGCGGCCCGGCTGCGCCTGTTCGAGCGCGGGATAACTGAAATCCACCTGCCCCACCGTGGCCGCATCGCCCCCGCGCGAGTAATCGTGTACATCCTTCACGCCGCCGCCCCACAGCGGAATCTGCGCATGGTGCGCCGCCGAAGTGCCCAGCGCAATCAGCACGCTGCCGCCCTTGGTCACATACTGCGCCAGCGCGTGTTCGAAGATCGACGGCAACGATACCGCATCCGACAGCACCACGAAGGCGAACCGCGAGGGGTCGAGATCGGTCGTCTGCTCGGCGGCTGACGATTGCAAAACGAAAGCTCCTTGCGCCGCCGATTGGAGCGCCGCGTCGAAATAAAGCGCCGCGCGCACGTCGCTCCCCGCATGAACAAACAGCAACCTCTCGGGATCCGATCGCCGCACCGCAAACACGCTCGCGTCATCGGCCGCGAGCGCGTCGCTGCCATCGATCCGCACTGCGCAGCGATTGAATCCATAGCCCACGTTGAGCAGCGCAAACTCCACCGTCGCGCGCCCGTTGGCCGGCACGTTCACTTTCTTGGCAGCCATGATTTTGCCGTTCACCACCAGCGAAACCGTCTTCGTCGCCGTCGGCGTGTTGAACCCCGCCACCACCGCCTCTACGCGCGACCGCTTGGGATCCTTCGGGTCCGACAACTGCGCCGGCGCGTTCACACTCTCCACCGTCCAGTTCGGCGGCGTCGCGCCCTTCGCCGCTGGATGCAGCACCAGCGTTACGTTGGCCGGCATCACCATGTCGGCAAAATTCGCCGGCGTCGCGCTGCGCTGCATATCGCTAAAGAGATGCAGGTCGATGGGCCCCGGCGCAGTCTCACTCATGGTGCGCAGCACGCGGCCCAGATCGCCGAAATTCGCGTGCCCGTCGCCCGGCTCGATGCTCGCGAGCGCAGCGTGCAGTTGCGCGTCGTCGTCCATGGGCTGCGTCAGCAGATCCACCTGCCCGCCCAGCGCCATGATCTCTGCCTTCTGCGCGTGCGGCTTGGCCGCCAGCAGCGCCAGCGCCTGCTGCTTGGCGTCCGCAAAACGTGTCCCCGCCCGCATGCTGAACGAATTGTCCAGCGCGATCACGAGCAGGCGCCCATTCGCGTTCGCCGCCGCCCTGCGCACAAATGGATTCGCAAACGCCAGCACCAGGAGCAACACCAGGGCAAAGCGCAGCGCGAACAGCACCAGATAGCGCAGCCGCCGGTGCCGCGTCGAGCTCTGCGTCCCGCGCTCGAAGAACATCAGCGAGCTCACCGGCCTGGGCGTGGTCACGTGCTTGCGCAGCAGGTGTACGAACACCGGCACGCCCAGCGCCGCCAAACCGCCCAGAAACCATGGCGCAAGAAAGCCCACCTGCAGACCTCCTTAATTCCCCGCCTGCCGCAGCGTCAAATACTCGCGCAGCGCCTTATCCAGAGGTTGATTGGTCACCAGCAGTTGATAATCCATTCCCGCCCCGCGCGTGCGCGAACGCAAATCCTCGATATGCGCGTCCAGCTTCGCCCGGTAGGTGGTCTTCACATAATCCGGAATCACTTCCAGCCGCTGGTCGGTCTCCAGATCGACCAGCAGCGCCGAACCTTTCAGCGCCGGCCGAATTTCTTCCGGGTCGAG
>JASHTU010000126.1 GCA_030040395.1 Acidobacteriaceae bacterium | reverse complement strand
CCGTGTCACGCCGCACGAAATAGACCGCCCAATCCTGCGGGCAAACCGCCCGGCGATCCCGAAATCCCTGAGGCAGCCTACTCCTTGTGCGCCACCAGGTCGTCGGTACGGCCGGTCATTTTGTCGGTTTCCTCAATCCGCATCGTGTTTCCGCTTACGGTCATCCGCGCCACATCCACCACCGTGCCCTTGCGTTCGTCGGTCTCCTCGATGGTGTGCGGGTTAATGCGCTTCACAGAAACGCTGTCAAAGTCGTACGCCCCCTTCACCGGAGCGCTGGTTCCGTCCAGCTTCGCCGTATAGCTCACTCCAGCGGGGTCGTTCATGGTGAGCTCGTCGCCGCTTACTTTGTCGGTAAAGGTCAAGCCATTCGAGCTTTCATTCAACTTTTCGATTCGCCACTGCCCGGAGGTGGCTTGCACGCCAGAGGGCGCGACCCCCACCCGCATGGCGACAATCTCCGAAGTAATCGGCTCCGGGCTGTCCATGGGGTGGTTTGTGGTTTTCACCGTAAGCTCCTTACCGTTGGCGGAGACGGTTCGGGTTTGGTCGTACACCACTTTGCCGTCCTTCTTCGCGATCAGTTCGATGGTGCGAGCATCAACAACCCTGACGTTGAGCGTGCCGTACGGCTCGCCCTTCACCGCGTGGTCCTGCCCGTCGGCCCGGATGTCGATTACCGGTTTGCAACTGGTGCAGTGATACCAGCCTTCGGCGATATAGAAGTTGTTCGGTTGAGGAGAAATCTTCGAATGCGCCGTCTCGATGCGCCAGGTGCCATTGAATTCGGATTGAGCTCGGCAAAACATGGGGGTCCACAACACCACAGCAACCAAAAGCATGCAAGGAATGCACCACTCGAGCTTGTTCATCGGGACGATCCTCCGGGGGATTGAATTTTGGCGCTCTTGCCGGCAGCCCGGCGCGCAGAGGGAGTGACTTGAGAGGTCGCTGAAGTTTTGCGGAGGCCGAAGGCAAACAATCGCGGCTGGGCTGTTGGATGCGTTTCCGCCGAGGGAGGGTGGGCCGGTAACGCGGCCGAATCAAGCCATGCCGGTCACTGGACTACCGCTATCCCTTGCCGCCGCGATAGTCTGGAGCCAACGTGATCAGGGACGACAATCTGGGCGCGCCGCCTCTTCCTCTCGCTTTGGAAGAGAGCCCCGCGCCGCCTTCGGACCCCTACGACTCCGCCGCACCGCTTTTGGATGCGGCGACTCCGCTCCCCGAGGTCGAACCTGCGCCGGAGTTTAAACTCGCCGCCCTTTCCGCGGAGAAAGCCAAATCGGACCTGACGCCCTTTCTCCGCCAGTGGGCGGCGGCCAAGCAGGAAAATCCGAATGCGCTGCTGTTCTTCCGCATGGGCGACTTTTACGAGCTCTTCTACGATGACGCAGCCGTCGCCAGCCGCGAGCTGCAGTTGACCCTCACCGCGCGCGACAAAGAGCGCAACATTCCCATGTGCGGCGTGCCCTTCCACGCCGTCGAGCAATACCTCGCCCGGCTGCTCCGGCGCGGCTACCGCATCGCTCTCTGCGACCAGATGGAGGACCCCAAACTTACCAGGAAGCTGGTAAAGCGCGAGGTTACGCGCGTCCTTACACCCGGAACCGCGCTCGACGCCGGCCTCGGTCAGGAGCGCAACAACTACCTTGCCGCGCTGTATGAATCCGCCGCCAAAGGCGCGCCCGTCTGCGCCGTGGCGCTTCTCGACGTCTCCACGGGCGAGTTTCGCACCGCGGAGTTTCGCGGCGAAAAGGCCCGCCCGCAGGCTGTCGAGATGCTGCTCGCCGCCGCCCCCAGTGAAGTCCTTACCCCCGCCGGCGCCGGGCTGCCGCCCGGTCTCAATCTTCCGTCCGGGGACCGCGTGCCCGCCCAGACCCGCGTTGAGGATTGGGTGTGGACCCGCGAATTTGCCGTGCCCCTCGTCGAGCGGCAACTCAACGTCCACTCGCTCGAGGCCTTCGGGCTCAATGGCCACGAGGCGGCGGCGATTGCGGCCGGCGCCGTGCTCCATTACGTGCGCGCCACGCAGAAAAAGGAAGCCCTGCACATCGACAGCCTCAAGTTCGAGGAGCACTCGACCGCTCTCGAGCTCGACCAGGTCACGGTGCGCAATCTCGAATTGGTCGAGCCGCTTTTCGCCGGCCAGGACGACCGCGTCACGCTTTTTCGCACCCTGGACGCCTGCCAGACGCCGATGGGCAAGCGCCTGCTCCGAGCCACCATTCTGCGCCCGCTGAACAGCGCGCCTGCGATCGAGGCCCGCTACGAAGCCGTCGCCGAGGCGCACGCGGATCTGGTGAAGCGCGAGGAGATTCGCCGCGCATTTTCCGGAATTCTGGACCTGGAGCGGCTCCTCGCCCGGATCTCGCTCGATTCCGCCGGCCCGCGCGACGTGCGCGCTCTCGCCGTCAGCCTGGCGCGGCTGCCCGGCCTGAAAACCGCGCTCGCCGCCATGGCTGCGCCCCAATGGCGCGCGACCGCAGCCGAGCTCGACACCCTCGACGACGTGACGGCGCGAATCGCGCGCACGCTGGTTCCCGAACCACCCTTGACGCTTGCCGACGGCGGCGCGATTGCCTCCGGCGTGGATGCCGAGCTCGACGACCTGCGCTCCGTTTCCACCAGCGGTCGCCAGGCCATCGCCGCCATTGAAGAACGCGAGCGCCAGCGCACCGGCATCGGCTCGCTCAAAGTGCGCTACAACTCCGTCTTCGGCTACTTTATCGAGATCACGAAGGCGAACCTGGCTCTGGCCCCCGACGATTACGAGCGCAAACAGACGCTGGTGAACGCGGAGCGCTTCACCACGCCGGAACTCAAAGATTACGAACGCAAAATTCTTTCCGCGCGCGACTGCTCCATCGAGATCGAAAAGAGAATTTTCGCCGAGCTGCGCGTGGCTGTTCTCGAGGCCGCCAGGCGCATTCGCCGTAGTTCCGCGGCGGTTGCGGAGGCCGATCTGCTGGCTTGCTTTGCGCATCTGGCTGCGGGGCGCCGCTACACGCGGCCCAGGCTCGTCGGGGAGCCGGTGCTTGAAGCCGTGGCGGCGCGCCATCCCGTCATCGAGCACTGGATGGAGGAAACGCGCGAAGGCCGCTTCATTCCCAACGACGTCTATTTGAGCGCCGCTGGCGAAGGCGCGGACTCAGACGGCCCCAGTCTGCTCCTCATCACCGGCCCCAACATGGGCGGCAAAAGCACCTACCTCCGCCAGGCCGCGATGCTGGTGCTGATGGCGCAGATGGGCAGCTTTGTGCCCGCGGAAAGTCTGCGCCTTGGCCTCGTCGACCGCATCTACACCCGCATCGGCGCCAGCGACAATGTGGCCCGCGGCCGTTCCACTTTTATGGTGGAGATGACGGAAACGGCCACCATCCTGAACACAGCCACGCGCCGCTCGCTGATTCTGCTTGACGAAATGGGCCGCGGCACGGCCACCTTCGACGGCCTCTCGCTGGCATGGGCTACGGTCGAATTTCTGCACGCCGAAACCGGCGCGCGCACGCTCTTCGCCACGCACTATCATGAGCTCACCATGCTCGCCGAAAAACTCAAGCACGTGCGCAACCTGCGCGTCGGCGTCAAAGAAGCCGCGGGCGGCATCGTCTTTCTGCACCACATCGAGCCCGGCGCCGCCAGCAAGAGCTACGGAATCGAGGTAGCCAAGCTTGCCGGTCTGCCGCCGCCAGTCATCGAGCGCGCCCGCCATGTCTTGCGCCAGCACGAAAAACAGGAGCGGCAGAGCGTGCAAACCGAAACCGCGCCCGAGCCCATGCAGTTGACGATTTTCACGCCGCTCTCGCAGCGCATCGTGGACCGCATCGAAGCCACCGACGTCAATTCGCTCACTCCGCTCCAGGCGCTGAACCTGCTCGAAGAGTTGCAGCAGGAGCTCAAAGACAAATCCTCGGCGACGCGGAACTGAAGGAGAATTGTGACGCAGACACTCCGCCATGCGGCGGGCAGCGTGCTGGTCGTAGGACTCGGCGGGACGGAGCTGACGGCCCTCGAGCGCGCCTGGCTCAAACTCGTGCGTCCCGGCGGCGTCATTCTCTTCAAGCGCAACATCGCGGACGCAGTGCAGACGCGGGCGCTGCTGGACGAAGCCACGTCACTGGGAGCCGTGCACAGCGTGCGCTGCGTCGATGTGGAAGGCGGAACGGTGAACCGGCTTCGCGACGCCTTGGCCCCTTTGCCCTCCGCGCAGGCCGTGGGCGCGGCCGCGCGCAGGTTGCGCCAGCCTGCGCTCGCGCGCGAACACGGCAAGCTGATCGCGCGCGCTGTCAAGGCCTTCGGCTTCAACACCACGCTGGCGCCGGTCGTCGATCTGGCCTTGCCTCAAGCCGCCGAAGTCCTCGGCTCCCGCCCTCCGGGAGCCAACGGCGCTGAGGTCACCGCATACGCGCGCGAGTTTCTTGCCGGTTTGGCAGCCCAGGGAGTCACTGGTTGCGGCAAGCACTTTCCCGGTCTGGGCGGAGCCTCCGGTGACACGCACTTTGTCACTCCGGAGATTGGTCGCGCCTGGCGGGAAATCTGGAACCAGGACCTGGCCCCCTATCGCGCGCTCCATGCTTCGATGCCCATGATCATGATGAATCACGCCGCCTATCCCGCCACGCCCGGCAAGCATCGCCCCGCCAGCGCGTCTCCATTCTGGATCACCAAGGTTCTGCGCCGACGCATCGGCTATCGCGGCATCATCCTCTCTGACGATCTCGAAATGGGCGGCATTCTCAAATTTCTCCCCGTGAATGAGGCCGCCATCGCCGCCATTCGCGCCGGCAGCCACTTGCTCGAAATCTGCCACAGCCCGGAGCTG
>JASHTU010000125.1 GCA_030040395.1 Acidobacteriaceae bacterium | reverse complement strand
CAGCGTGATCGACACCCGCGCCGACCGCGCGGTTTCCACGATCGCGCTGGCCAGTCCCAAAGTGATTTCGGCGCTGCGCCATGGCGAGCAGACCTTTTACACCGCGCGCTATTCCTTCCATGGCGGAATCGGCTGCGCCAATTGCCACCTCGATTCCACTTTCGACGGTCTCGAGTGGGATCTGGAACCGGATGGCTTGGGCCGCGACATTGTAGACAATCGCCTGTTGGAAGACATCAAGGACACGGCGCCGTATAAGTGGAACGGCGGCAACCCCGACCTGCCAACCGAGTGTGGGCCGCGCACGGAGAAATACTTCTGGCGCTCGGAGAACTACGACGATCTTTCTTTAACCGACCTCGTCCTCTATGTTCGCAGCCTGCCCGCCAGGCCCAACCGCTGGCGATTGCCGGACGGCCAACTCGCGCCGGCGCAGGAACGCGGCAAAGCGATCTTCGAGCGATCGGTGGACAAGTTCGGCAAGCCGATTCCGCTGACCAACCGCTGCTCAACCTGCCATAGCGGTCCGCTGGGAACCGACCGGAAATCGTTCGATGTGGGGACCAAGAAAGATACCGACGATTCGGGCCTGCTCGATACTCCGCAGTTGACTAACATCGCGCTCACGGCGCCTTACCTGCATGACGGCTCAGCGGCCACTCTTGAAGAAATCTGGACCGTCTACAACCCACACGACCAACACGGCCGCACCAACGACCTGACCAAGGACGAACTCAACGACTTGATCGAGTATTTGAGAACGCGATGAAAGGGAAGCGATGATGAGGCCCGCGATGAACACGCTCTGGATCGCCACGGCATGCATGGCCGCGGGAATGCCGGCGGTTGCAGCTTCAGCCAAGCCACCCCAAATGCCGCATTACCGCTTCGTCAATTACACCACCGCCAATGGGTTGCCGGATGACCACGTCTACTCCGTTTTGGTGGATGGGGACCGCATCTGGGCGGGCACTGACAACGGGTTGGGTGTGTACGAAAACGGGAAGTGGAAGACCTATACCACCAGGGACGGACTGGCGCAGCAGGCGGTTCTCTCGCTGGCGCTCGACAAGCGGACCGGCGATGTGTGGGCCGGGACCATGGGCGGCCTGAGCCGCATCTCGGGCGGGCGCATCGACACCTTTACGCAATTGAACTCGGGGTTGAGCAACGACGTGGTCTACGGCGTGTCGGTGGAAGGCGAGGATGTGTGGGTGGCCACCGCCGCGGGGGCCTGCCGCCTGAATCTGGACACTGGCGAATGGTCGCTCTACAACGAGCGCAACACGCCCATGGTTGAGATTTGGGCCTATGGCGTCTCTGCCGCACCGGACAAGGTTTACTTCGCTGTGTGGGGCAGCGGACTGCTCGAGTACAACCAGAAGACCGGCGTATGGGACAAATACGAAGACCCCGACCGCGAAACCGAGATGGTGCTCTTCAAAGACCAGGGACTGATCCACGATATCGTCTCCTCGGTCAGCTATGTGGACAAGATCGTCTGGGCATCGACCTACTTCGGCGATAGCCGCTACGACGGCCGCTATTGGCATAACTTCCTGACCAAAGACAGCGGGCTGCCCTCAAACTTCACCAATTTCGTGAAGGGCGTGGACGCTAACCACGCGTGGTTCTGCACCGACAAGGGACTGGCTTACTACGACGGGGTCAATTGGGCTGTGTACACCCCATCGCTCACTACCGGCAAGCCGGAAATGACGGTGCGCGACGCCCAGGGCAATGTCACCCGTGTCCCGGTCGCCACCGCGCCGGCCAACAACTACATCTTGGGCATCGACTTCCGGGGCGGCGACATCTGGGTCGCCACCGCCGGGGGGTTGAGCCACGGAATTCTGCAACCTCAACCATAAGGAGCCGTCATCATGAGTGCATTTGCTGAAATTCTTGAGGCCATCGCGCATGCGCCCATCGAGAAGCGCGCCGTGACCAATCACGGCGTGCTCAACGAGGCCTACGGTTACACCAAGCCCAGTTCGTTTTCGCGCGGAATGCGGATTGACCTGAATGGACTAAGTATCGTGCTCATCTCGGGCACTGCGTCCATCGACGAGTACGGCAAGAGCGTGCACATCGGCGATTTCCGCGCCCAGATGCGGCGCACGCTTGCCAACATCACCGGATTGCTGACCAGCGAAGGCTGCACCTGGCACGATGTGGTGCGCACCACCTGCTACTTGCGCGACATCGAGCGCGACTACGAGGCGTTCAACGAGGAGCGGACGGCGTTCTACAGCGAGCAGGGGCTCGACCCATTGCCGGCGTCCACCGGCATTCAGGCCATTCTTTGCCGGCCGGAATTGCTGGTGGAGATCGAGGCCATCGCCATGTTCCGGACGGATAAGGCGGCAACCGTCAAGGAGTAGGAGCCATGCGCAACCGATGGTTGTTGGCCGCGGCGTGCTTGTGGGCTGCGTCGTCTGGATGGTTTGGTTTAAGCCAGGTGTCCGTTCCGAAGCAGTCGCCGCAAGCGAGTCGCGACACGGAGGGAAGAGACGCCCATGCGTGCGAGTGCGGCGCGTATCCGCCAGGCCCGGCGAAGGACCGCGTTGTTGAGCCATATGCAGGCGAGCCGGAGGATATGAGCCCTTACTCCAGGTTCGTCAAGCCTTACTACCTCAATTACACCCAACCGACGATTTTTACGGGGCCAGGACGGAATGCGCCCGATCCCAAAAACCTGACCGAGGTGCGCATCGGCTTTGTGGGACCCATCGAACAAGACGATCCGGATCATGTTTTTGGTTTGCGCATGTTGCACGGCGGGCAATTAGCCATCGAGGAAGCCAATGCGCGCGGCGGCTATGGCGGCAAGCCGTTCCGGCTTATGCTGCACGACGATTACAACAACTGGCAGGCGACGGCCGCCTCCGGGGCCGACCGGCCTACCGAACCGGCTATTTGGGGTTCGGCTTCGGATGAAGCCGTGAAGATGATTTATGACGACAAAGATTGGGCAATCTTCGGCTCCATCAGCTCCGAGTCCACCCACATCATGCTGCGCGTGGCGTTGAAAGCCGAAATTCCCATCGTCAACTCGGCCTCCACCGACCCCACCCTTCCGGAAACCTCGATTCCGTGGTATTTTACCGACCTGCAGGACGATCGCGTGCAGTGCTACACGCTCGCGCGGAGGATTTATACCGAACTGGGCCTCAAGCGGGTCGCGATTCTGCGCGTCAACAACCGCTATGGCCGTATGGGCGTGCCCAAGTTTCGCGACGCCTCGCGGCGCCTAGGCCATCCGGTGGTCATCGAGCAGAAATTCATGCCTGGCGACTCGGACTTCACGCGGCAGTTGCGCGTTATCCAGGAGTCGCGCACCGACGCCATCGTGTTATGGACCGACGAGCTTCCCGCGGCTCAGATTTTGAAGCAGATGCACACCTTGGGCATGAAGCAGCGCGTCTTTGGGTCATACCGCACGCTGGGGCCCGACCTGCTGGCCGAGGCCGGCACGACCGCGGAGGGTTTCGACGCGGTTTTTCCCTACGACGCCACCCGCAACGATCCGCGCTGGGTCGACTTCAATCGCCGCTTCGACACTCGTTTCCACCAGAAACCGGAGCAGTTCGCTGCGTTGGCCTATGACGCCATGAACATGTTGCTCGACTCCATCTGCAAGGCGGGATTGAACCGCGCGCGCATTCAGGACGCGCTCGATGACATCGGGCAATACGACGGGGTGACCGGGCGCATGGTCTTCGACCCCAACGAAAAGAACGTGGCGCCCATGTACATCGGCACGGTGCGCAACGGAGCGATTATTTACCGGCCGGCTTCAATGGAAAAGCAGCCCGCGACCCCGGCGCCCTATGCGCGCGTCGGGGAGGATGGGGTGAGTTACGACGGGCCGCCACGCCCGGATGCGCCACCCGGGCCCTTGCGCGTGGTGCTGTTTGGCCCCCAAGCCGGCCGATTGGCGCAGTCGGAGGCTATGAAGGCGCAGTTGAGACTGGCGGCGCGAAACGGGCGGGCGTGGATGCTACTGCCCGTGGACAGCGGACAAAACTGGGGCGTTGCCTCAACACAATTGGTGCATGCGTTATGGGGCGAACACGCGCTGGCCATCATCGCTTTGGACCGCGACGCCGCTCACTTATCGGAGCAAATGGCGCTGAAGGCGTTTGTTCCAGTTGTCGCCCTGTGCGACGACAAAAGTCTCACTTCAACGAACGTGCCCTGGATCTTTCGAGTGCCGGCCGCGACGGGGCCGGTAGCGGCCCTCCGCTTGCTGAATGAAGCGGCCGCGCGAAGCGCTGCAAACCCGGGGCGGGTGAGGAATGCGCTGGCGTCGGGGGAGCGGATCGCCGGCATGGCTTTCTTGCCCAACGGGGAATTACGCGTGCAGTGAGTGTTCGGCAAAGGGAGGCTGCTGGCGCAGCATGTCTTGGGGTCGAGAAGCGCCGGCTTGAACTCTGTCCCGGGACTTGATTCAACACTGATATACTGCAAGCACAATTTATATATTTAGGGGAGTGCATTTGCGGTTTCGCGGTCTGTGGTTCGGGGTTTTAGGCATGGCAGTTCTTGCTCCGGCCTGGTACCGCGCGCAGCAGTCGCAGCCGGGCGGCACGGGCGGCATCGCCGGCGGGATGGCGGCCCCTCCACAGTACGATGCGCAGAGGCGGCCCATCACCGCGGGCGGATTCGTCGAAAAAGGAACAGTGGTTTTCGAGGACGTCACCAAGCAGGCGGGGCTTTCCAGTTGGCGCCACAAAATGGGCACACCGGCCAAAGACTTCATTGTGGAGACCAACGGCTCGGGCGTTTGCCTGCTCGACTACAACAACGACGGCTGGCTCGATATTTATCTGGTGAACGGCTCGACCTTCAATGCGCTGGACGGCAAGGAAGAGCCGCCCCATGCGGCGCTGTTTCGCAACAATCACGACGGGACCTTTACGGATGTAAGCGCGCAGGCGGGTGTGGCTAACGACCGCTGGGGGTATGGATGCTCGGTGGCCGACTACGACAACGACGGCTGGCCCGACATCTTTGTGGGCAACTACGGCAAGAACCGGCTGTACCACAACAACCATGACGGAACGTTTACCGACGTTGCCGAGAAGGCAGGCGTGCAGTTGGGCAACTGGTCCACCGGTTCGGCCTGGGGCGATTACGACGGCGACGGGCTGCTCGACTTGTACGTCGCCGGCTACGTGCACTTCGACCGCAATAACCTGCCGGTGGGCGGCTCCAAGGCGGTGGGCTACACCTTCTGCCAATATCGCGGCGTAAGCGTGAATTGTGGTCCGCGCGGCCTTATCGGCGAGCCTGACCACCTCTTCCACAACAACGGCGACGGAACCTTTACCGACGTCACCGTGAAGGCGGGCGTGGAAGACAAGAACCGCTATTACGGGTTCACCGCGATTTTCGCGGATCTCAATGGCGACGGCAAGCCGGACCTGGTGGTCGGCAACGACTCGACGCCGAATTATCTCTATATCAATAAGGGAAATGGGACCTTTGAAGACGACAGCTACCTGTCGGGCTTCGCGCTGAACGCCGACGGGCGCGAGATCGCGTCCATGGGCATCGCGGCCGGGGATTACGAAAACAACGGTTTGCTCGACTTTTTTGTGACCGACTTCGGGGACGATTACAAGGTGCTCTTCCATAACGACGGGGACGCCAACTTTACCGACGTGAGCTATAGGGCGGGGGTTGCGCAGACCACCATTCCTTTTGTCGGGTGGGGCGACGGTTTTATCGACTACGACAATGACGGCTGGCTCGACCTGTTCATGGTCAACGGCCATGTGTACCCCCAGGTGGATCAGCATGATTGGGGCACGACTTTTGCGGAACGGCCGCTCCTGTTTCACAACGTGCCTGCGGGGACTGGCAAGGAGCGGAAATTCGACTATGTGCCGCCGGTCGTGGGCTCGGGGCTGGCGGTTATCCTCCCTGCGCGCGGAGCGGCCTTCGGCGACCTGTTCAATGACGGCAAGACCGATGTGGTGATCAATCCCGTCGACGGACCGCCGGTGCTGCTTCGCAATGTGCACCCGGATCATCA
>JASHTU010000124.1 GCA_030040395.1 Acidobacteriaceae bacterium | reverse complement strand
CGGGTTTGCGCCTGGGTGGATGCGAGCGACGCCTTCGATCCGGAGTCGGCGGCAGCCAACGGCGTGGCGCTGCGGCAACTGCTCTGGGTGCGCTGCGGGAACGGGCAAGCGGAGAGTCAGACTAAGAACAAGCTGCCAAGGCAGGCCGGGATGCAGGTGGAAAAGCAGCCTTGGACGCGCCTCGACCAGGCGTTGCGCGCCACCGATCTGCTGCTGCAGGCGGGCGGCTTTGCGGTCATTGTGCTGGACCTGGGAGATATAGCTCCCGAATACGGAAGCCGCATTCCGCTGGCGACGTGGTTCCGGTTTCGCCAAGCTGCGGACCGGGCGCGATCGAGCCTGGTGGTGCTGGGCAAAGCCGCCTATGCGCAGTCGAGCGCGGTGGTGGTGCTGGAGTGCGCCCCGCCGCGCCTGAGAACCGCGGACGAGACTGTACTGCGCGGATTCACATTCATGGTGCGGCGTGGCCGGGAACGCTTTGCGCCGGTCGAAATCGGTACGCGCAAACCGGGGTCCCCAACGACGGGTTTTGGTCGTTGGGGTGGTAAACCGCCGGCATCTGCCTGGAATGCGGACGTCGCGTGGGAAACGGAGCGCCGGGCATGAGCGGCGCGCTGTATGCCTGCGCCTATGCGGCGGAGTTTCCCGCGCAGGCCTTGTTGCGCCTGCAGCCGAATCTTCACCCCACGGATCTCGCGGCAGAGCCGGCGGCCGTGCTTGAAGGCCGCGCCCCCGAGGAAACCGTTTGCGCGTTGAACCGGCAGGCGCGGCTGCGCGGCGCGATGCTGGGCATGACGCGGGTGGAGGCCGAAAGCATCGGCGGGTTGAGGCTGCTGGCGCGCTCGGCCGAGGGCGAGGCTGCAGCGCGGGCCGTATTTCTGGAGTGCGCAGCGCAGTTTTCTCCGCGCATCGAGGAAGCGAGCGAAGGAACGGCATGCGCCTGTGTGCTGGATATCGCGGGCACGGAGCGGCTCTTTGGCCCTCCGGAGCAGCTGGCCGGGAGGCTGCGCGCAGCGCTGGCGGCGGCCGGTTTTCGCGCCTCGATTGCAGTGAGCGCGAACTACGATGCGGCGCGCATGAAGGCGGCCGCTAACCGTGGGATTGCGGTGATCGCCGAGGGCGCGGAGGCAAGCGCGCTCGAAAAGCTGCCCATTGCGGCTCTCGGGCTGGCCGACGAGCACGCGGAGACCTTTGCGCTGTGGGGCATCGGCACGCTGGGCGAACTGGCCCGCCTGCCCGAAGCGCAACTGGTTACGCGGTGCGGCGCGGAGGCCCGCCGGTGGCATGCGCTAGCGCGCGGCGCGGCCGAACATGCGTTTCAGCCCATCGAGCCGGTATTTTCGCTCGCCGAGTTCTGTGCGTTCGAGACGCCGGTGGAGCAGATTGATTCACTGCTGTTTGTGGGCGCGCGGATGATCGATTGCCTGGCGGCGCGGGCCAGTTCACGGGCGCTCATGCTCGCCTCGATGGACGTGGAGATGAAGCTGGAGGGAGGCGAGGTTTATCGGCGCGCGATCCGGCCGGCGCTGCCCACGGCGGACCGGAAATTTCTGCTCAAGCTGCTGCAACTGGAGATTGGCGCGCACCCTCCTCAAGCTGCGGTGGTTGCGCTTACGCTTACCGCCGAGGCGGGACAGTCGCGCAAGGTGCAGCTTGGGCTCTTCACGCCGCAGATGCCCGAGCCCTCGCGGCTGGATGTGACGCTGGCGCGATTGAAGGCGCTGGTGGGCGAGGATCGCGTAGGCGCGCCGGCATTGGAAGACACGCACCAGGCGGGCAGTTTCCGCATGGATGAGTTTTCGTTGGCTGGCGCGAAGTCCGCGCCGGCCGCCGGACGGCCGCGGATGGCTTTGCGACGGGTGCGGCCGCCGACGCCGGTGCGCGTGACGCTTTCCCCTGCCCTTTCCGCATTTTTCCCTCGCAATGGCGCGAAAAGCAGAGAGCGCCCGGACGCGAAGCCTATAGCCTTTCGCGATGCGGAGAACCGCTTTGAGGTGGTGGCGGCTTACGGACCGTGGCGCAGCAGCGGCTGCTGGTGGTCCGCCGGCGCGTGGGACACGGAAGAGTGGGACGTGCTGGCTACCAAGGCCGACGGCGCATCGGTGGCCTGCCTGCTCATATGCGACCGAACGTGCAACGCATGGCGGCTGGAGGCGTTCTATGACTGACCCTAGGGTGCTCAATGCGCGCTCGCCGGGGACGCCCGTCTGCCATCCCAACGATGAATACCTGCCGTCATCGCAAAGACGCGAAACAATCTCCATCAGATCCCGGCCATCGGGGGCTGGGGATGACAGCGACTATATCGAACTGCACGCCGCGAGCGCCTTCAGCTTTCTTGACGGGGCTTCGCAACCGGAGGCGCTGATCGAGCGCGCCGCCGCACTCGGGATGCCGGCCATGGCGCTGGCTGATCGAAACGGCTTGTATGGCGCCGCGCGCTTCCACACCGCCGCGCAACGCACGGGCTTCAAGGCGCACATCGGCGCGGAGATTGCGGTTTCTTCGCTGGGGAAAAAGCTTACGCCGCCGCCATGGCTGCCGCATCAATTTCCCGGCGAGCCGCCACGGGTGCTGTTGCTCTGCGCATCGCAAACCGGTTATCAGAATCTTTGCCAGCTCATGACGCGCTTCAAGATGCGCGAGGCGACAAAGGCTGAAGGCGCGGCGACGTTGGACGATCTCGAAGAATTTTCGCCGGGGCTGATCTGCCTGACCGGTGGCGAGGAGGGACCACTGGCCGTGGCGCTCACGAGCGGCGGCGAGAGCGAGGCGCGCACGGCGGTCGAGCGTCTGGCTGCGATTTACGGCCGCGGCAACGTCTATATCGAGCTGCAGCGCCACCAGGAGCGCGAGGAAGAATGCCGCAACCAGTCGTTGCTCGGCCTTGCCTCCAGCCTCGGCCTTCCCGTGATCGCGACCAACGGCGTGCGCTACGCGGTAGAGAAAGATCGCGAACTGCTGGACGTGTTTACCGCCATCCGCCATCACACCACGCTCGACCGCGCAGGCCGGCTGCTGGCGCGCAACGACGCGCGCATGATTCGCCCGGCGCGGCAGATGACCGCATTATTCCGCGACCTTCCCGAGACCGTGGACAACACGCGCATCGTGAGCCAGCGGCTCGAATTCACCCTCGATAACCTGGGCTATGAGTTCCCGCGCTTTCCTGTTCCCGAAGGCGAGACCATGGACAGTTTTTTGGCGAAACGCGTCGCGGAAGGCGTCCGCAAGCGCTACGGCTCACCGGCCAAGCGG
>JASHTU010000123.1 GCA_030040395.1 Acidobacteriaceae bacterium | reverse complement strand
GCCTCCAACGCGCGCGAACTGCCCGCCATGCGCCAAGCCTCCCTGGGCGCGGCTTTGGCGCTCGTCGCGGTCGGGTTCCTGTATTACGCTCTCTTCTTCACGCTCGCCCGGGCCACGCCAGGCATGCGGTACGCACGCATCCGCTTGCGCACCCTCGACGGCCAAATCCCCACACGAAGGCGGCGCGTCCGCCGGCTGGCGTCGCTCGTCTTATCGCTGGCGCCGGTAGGCCTGGGTTTGGCTTGGGTTCTGTTCGACGACGAAAGCCTGAGCTGGCACGACCGCCTGTCGGGAACCTGCCTGTGCAGGAATTGAACTCTTGGCATATACTCAGATATATGCCAAGTCGGCGGAGGGTGGAATGGCGAAAACGGCCAAGATTTTTATGAACAACCGCAGCCAGGCTGTGCGCCTTCCCAAGGAGTTTCAATTCTCGGTTCCCGAAGTGTACATTCGGAAACAAGGAAACGAAGTGATTCTCTCGCCGCGCCCCAAGGATTGGTCAGCGCTTTTGAGCCCGGGTGCCGCGGCGTCTGAAGAGTTCATGAAAAATGTCGAGAAATTGCCGGTTCAAGAACGAAAACTCTGATGCTCCGTTACATGCTCGACACGGACATTTCGTCCTATATCATGAATCGGACCAGCGCTGAAGCAATCCGAAGGCTGCAATCGGCCGCCGTCGGTGACGTGTGTATCTCCGCAATCGCGAGGTCGGAGCTTGAATACGGCGTTGAAGTATCGCCACGGCGCGAGAGAGACCAGCGAGCTCTGGAGATTTTTTTGCGGCACATCGAGGTTCTGGATTATCCAAGCGAGGCAGCATTCGATTACGCTCAGATCCGGGCTTTCCTCAAAGTGCGGGGAAGAATGATCGGCGGCAATGATCTCCTGATTGCGGCGCATGCGCGTTGTTTGGGTCTCACGTTGGCCACCAACAACACGCGAGAGTACGCCAGGGTCCCGGGCCTCAAAATCGAAAATTGGGGTTGATTCTCCGGTCAAGAGTGCGGAAGGCAAACTCACGAAATCTCACTGCGCCAGCGCCCGGATCGCGCTTACGCCCGCGCCCAGCAGCGCGGTCTCGTCGTCCGGAGGCAGGACTTCGAGCGAATAGCGTTGCAGAGGACTCATCCGCACCATCGTTTCCAGATGGCTGCGCAGCAGCGGCAACTCCAGAAACCCCACGTTTTGGCCCGTGAAATAGAAACGTCCCGGTCCGGCCAGGTGAATAAACGAAGCAGTCGCAGCGGCCAGGGCGCGATGCCACAGATCGACGAATTCCCGGCAGCGGGCGTCGCCCTTTTTGGCGTGGGCGAAGATCTCTTCGGGCTCCATGTCGAGAAACCGCATGCGCATGGCGCGATAGCCCATGATGCCCTCGAGATGGCCCACGCCGCCGCAGCCGCAGAAGCGCTCCTTGGGATCGAGGGTCACGGTGATGTGGCCGCCCTCCCACACGCCCTCGACGTAAGGCCAGCGCCCATAGCCGATGCCGTTACCGATGGTCCACACCCGGGTAAGCTTGTTGAGCTGGCCGCGCGTGGCGGCCACGCCGGCGGCAATGGCGTCAGCGTCGTTGGCCACATGCACCGGGGCTGCGACGCCGCGGGCCTCGAGCGCTTTGGCCAGCGCCTCGGCCATCCGCATCCCTTTAATCTGAGGCAGGTTCGGCGAGTCCTCCACCACACCCGAGCGCACAATACCGGGGACGGCGACGCCGATCGCATCCGGAGGATCACCGCCGCCGGTGAGAGCTTCAATTTGCCCGGCCAGCAGCTCCACCAGCTCCGTGGCGGGAATGGGGATGAGCACGTCGCGCGCCTCAGGATCATCGGGATAGCGGACCGGCTTTCCCGTAAGCCGCTGGTCCTGGAGCCTGCCGGCCACGATATGCTCGGTCATCACAGCGCCGATGGCGGTTGTCATGCCAGCCCTCCCGGGCCATCGAAGCTACTGCGTCTGGTAGCGCCGCAGCCGGCCCAGCCCATTGAACGCCGCGACTTTGTAGCACTCGGCGAGCGTAGGGTAGTTGAACACGGTGTCGATAAAGTAATTGAGATCGCCATCCAGGGTCATCACCGCCTGGCCGATGTGGACCAGTTCGCTGGCGCCCTCGCCGATGATGTGAACGCCCAGAATCTTGCGCGTCTCGCGATGGAAAATCAGCTTCAGCCGGCCGGTGGTGTCGCCGCGAATCTGGCCGCGCGCCACCTCCCGATAGTAGGCCATCCCCACCTCGTAGGGCACGTCTTCGTCGGTCAATTGCTCCTCGGTTTTGCCGATAAAGCTAATTTCGGGGATGGTGTAGACGCCGTAAGGATAAAAGCCGGGGTTGGATGTCGCAGCATGGTCGTTGAAGGCGCGGGCCGCGGCGATGCGTCCCTGTTCCATGGAGACCGAGGCCAGTGACGGGAAGCCCACCACATCGCCGACGGCAAAGATGTGATCCACCTTGGTCTTGTAATAGTCGTTGACAGCGATGCGGCCGCGACTGTCAGCCTCGAGCCCCGCGGCCTCAAGGTTCAGGTCGTCCACGTTCCCCTGGCGGCCCACGGCGTAGAGCAGAGCGTCGCCCGAGACCCGCTTTTTGCTTTCGAGATTCGCCGCCACTGCGCCTAGCGACAGCTCTTCGACGCTCTCGACTTCTTCGCCCAGGCGCAGCGTTACGCGGCTGTCGCGCAAATGGTAGCTTAGCGTCTCAATAATCTCCTGGTCGGCGAAATCCAGCAGGCGGTTGCGTTTTTCGATCAGTGTAACGCGCACGCCCAGCACCGCGAACATGCAGGTGTACTCGACGCCGATCACGCCGCCGCCTACAACAATGAGCGAGTAGGGCAGAGACTCGAGACCGAGAATCTGGTCGCTGTTGATAATGGTGCGGCCGTTGATGGGCACTTTGGGTGAGCAGGCGGGCTTGGTTCCCACGGCGATGATGATGCGTCCGGCTTCAAGGGTGATTTCGGCCTGCGGGCCTTCCACCCGCACCTGGTGGGGATCGACGAAACGCGCGATGCCGTGAACCACGTCGATGCCGTTGCGCGAAAGCTGCGCCTCAGTCACGTCGATTTCGGTCTTGATCACTGCCTGAACGCGGAAGGCCAGGTCCGACATGGTGATCTTTTCTTTCACCCGGTAGTTCATGCCGTAAATGTTGCGGTAGTTATACCCGGAAAGATGAAGCACGGCCTCGCGCATGGTTTTCGAGGGAATGGTGCCGGTGTTGATGCACACCCCGCCCACCACAGAGCGGCCCTCAACCACTACCACGCGCTTGTTCATCTTGGCCGCGGCGACGGCGGCGCGCTGCCCCGCCGGGCCGGAGCCGATGACGATCAGGTCATACTTCACGGCGCTCATGCGCGTCTCTCCACAAGCCAGGCGCCGGCTTGCGCCCGAACATGCATCCAGATCCAGCCGGCCGTCCCCGCGCTTACGCCGTTCCGACAGCCGAAGCGCAGAGGAATGATCTTGCTGCGCGGAAAAAAGGAGCACGACCGTCGCGCTCATCGGAGCGAGAGGTCTACCCGGAGGCTATCATAGCGTTCCCTGATTCGCCGCGGGACGGAGGGCGGCAGATTGCTGCGCCGGGGCAACAAAGCCTCACGATGCGGGCCGCCGGGGAAGATGAGGGGAACTCGGCGCGCTTTCGGAACCGGAAGGCCGGGCGGCTCCAGCAAGGGAGGGAAGCGCCATTGCTGGAGCGCGAGATCTGGGGGCCCGGCCGGCTTGCAAGGTCGACAAATTACGTATGCGCGGGCCGCAGGCTGCGCCCGGCTGCCGGTTGCGCCAAGCCGGCGAAACGGCTGCCCGTCTGCGCCTCCTCTTCGAGACGG
>JASHTU010000122.1 GCA_030040395.1 Acidobacteriaceae bacterium | reverse complement strand
ATTCCCTGACCCCTGGCCCTTGGCCCCGACCCCTGATCACTGACCCCTGGCTTTACGCTTCTCCGACGACGAGGTCGATGGCCGCCGAAAGCCGGTTCCAGTTGGCGGTTTCCGCCTCCAGTTGTTTGCGGCCGGCAGCGGTCAATGCATAGAACTTGGCTTGGCGGCCGGTTTCGCTTTCCGCCCACTTGGCCTTGATCCATCCCTGCTGCTCGAGCCGGTGCAGCGCCGGGTAGAGCGAGCCCTGCTGCACCTGCAAGACTTCACCGGAAATCTGTTGAATGCGCTTGGCGATGGCCCAGCCGTGCATGGCGCCGGGCGAGAGTGTTTTGAGGATGAGCAGGTCGAGTGTGCCCTGGACGAGATCGCTTGGTTTGCCCATACCATGATTATCTACACCTCGTGTTGTAGATAGTCAAGGGGTGGGGGTTCACGGTCAGTGCGAGGCGGACCCCATCGGGATGTTCTGAAGGATTGGGCCGGCCACGGAAACAGAATTGCTGAGGCCATCCGAAACCAGCCGGAACCGACCGGGAACTGGCCCTCCGACAAACTTTTTCGCGCAGGCTTTTTCACATTTTGCAGTCGGAATCGCCTGCTGAACGCTCTAACCGGTATGGGCATTCCATCCGCCGCCAATCCCGTTGCGCTGGTCTCTGAGAAGGACAGCGAGGTTTTGCTGGCTGGTGTAGCGCGAGGCGTGGCCAATCCTGCGGCCGGCGTTTTCGGGCCGGAGTCGGTCACTTGGCGGATTAACCGCGAATCGGCCCTCTTTCTGGGCGCGGCGAGGGCGGCGCTGCTGCAGCTTGCCCATCCCTGGGTGGCGGCGGCGATCGCTCAACATTCCACCGTGCTGGACCGGCCCATAGTGCGCTTTCACAACACCTTTCGCGTCGTCTTCACCATGGTTTTCGGGTCTCTCGATCAGGCGCTGGGCGCGGCTCGCTACCTATATTCGTTGCACACGCGCATCCGCGGCGAGATGCCGGAGGGCGTGGCCGGATGGAGGCGAGGAACGCCTTACCAGGCCAACGAGATCGGCGCTTTGCGCTGGGTGTACGCCACGCTGGTTGAAACCGCGGTGATGGCCTACGAGTGGGCGCTGGGACCGTTGAGTGGCGTCGAGCGGGAGCGGTATTACACCGAGAGCAAAGTGTTGGCGGGTCTGTTCGGCATTCCTGCGGCCGCACTGCCGGAGGATTGGGAGGCATTTCTGGCTTACAACCGCGCCATGCACGACTCCGATGCGCTGGGCGTGAGCTCCGGCGCGCGAGAGATGGCGCACAAGCTGATGGCAGGGGCCGGCTCGTGGATTCATCCGCCGCATTGGTATCGCGCGTTGACGGCGGCGTGGATGCCGCCGCGGTTTTGCAAGCAGTTCGGCCTTGAGGTGGACGGGCGCGCCGTTGACCGGGCGCACCGCATCTTTTCGGGTATCTATCGCGGATTGCCCGCGCCTCTGCGATTCACGGGCCCGTGGCGTGAGGCGCAGGGCCGGCTTGCGGGCCGGCGAGCGGGTTACCTCACCCGGCTCAGCAACCGCTTCTGGATCGGCGAGGAGCTGATGCCGTTTGCGACCTGAAACGAAGGTGTCAGGCGTCAGGTTTCAACGCCTGCGCATCACTTGGCGGGGCAGCGCGTGGTGGCCTGCGAACCGATCCCCCGAACCTTGAAACCTGATGCATTTGGGACGGATGTCGCGCACAATGGTGCTATGGACCCGCGCGACGCCATCGATCCGCAACAGTTAGACACCCTGAGCCGCGTCTTCAGCGAACAACTGCTCGCCTGCTTGGATGAGTGCGCGCGCGGACGCCGGGGGCTTTTTTCCGCGCCCATCGGCGAGGATGAAGCGGAAACCAGTTGGCCTGAGGCGGCGCGGTTACGCGAGCTTGCCCTTGCTTTACAAAGCATTCTTGCGCAGGAGGGCGAGCGGAATGCGCTCTGCGACGAGTTCCTGGATCTGTGTACGATCCACGGCGAAAACCATCCTGGCCAGCGTAAGCTGGCGCGGACATTCCTGGAGCGCATTGAACGCGGCGAAGTGGGCGCTCCAACCGAAGAGAAAAAGCTCTGGTAGGGATTGCTTCCACCTGAACGCACATCATAAAGCTTGCTTGCGCGCCTTGTTCAGAATCTGGCGAAGGCGGTTGCCAACGATCAGGTCCTCGCCGGGCTGCAAAGTCATGGAGGTGATCTGTAGAGGTCTGTGACGCGCGCCCGTTGCGCCCGGTCTTGGTGTGGTGCGACCGAGCCGGCCGCGAACGCTTTCGCCTTCCGTTGTCCCCCCCACCAGAATCCGCGGCTTGCCGGCAATCAGCTGCTGAGCGCATTGGGCCACTGTCAGGCCAAACTTGTTCTCGTCCCAATTGACGGACAGGGTGGGATAGGCATTGCTTCCCGTAGGCGTGACGATCGAGGTGGTCACTCCCGGCACCGTTTCCACCAGCTTCGCAATTCGCTCTACCCGGCTCTGCCACTCTTTATCAAGCGCCGCAAGGTCCGCGTGCGACCAATAGTCAATTGCCGCAAGCAGAGCCATGATCTCTTCCTTGCCGAATTTCATGGGCCGGCATATGGCGCCTTCCCAGGGATCGCAGTTGTATTTGGCCGCAGTGATCAGGTCCTTCCGGCCAAGGAGTACGCCGGAGGCCTGCGGACCACACAGACCCTTTCCGCCGCTGAAGTCATAAAGGTCGACGCCCAATTTTGCGTAGCCCATGAATTTCTCGAAGGGGGGAAGACCGTCGGCAGCGTCCACCAGGATAGGAACGCCGGCAGGCTTGGTGATCTTCAGGATGCTCGAAACACGATCATAGTCCTGCCAGTCCGTATAAACCATCGCGGTCTGCGGAGTCAGCGCCGTGGGCAGATCCTCGACTGTATGGGCGACAACCAGTTTGGCGCCGCAGAGGCTGATGCCGTCATCGAATGCGCTCCTCCCTCCCATCATCACGACTTCGTTCTTCATGCCGGTGGTGTCGGGCAATTTCATGATGTTGTTGGGATCCGACCCGGCAATGCAGGCCGCGGTCGCCGCAGATATAGCAGCTGCCGCGCCGTCCGTGATCATCCCGTCTTCGGCGCCGGAGATCTTCGCCAGATGGACGCCGGCGGCGTCTTGCAACTCAAACATGTCGACGAAGTAATGGGACGCTTCCTCGTAGGCTTTGCGCGCCTCGGGGAGCTGCAGCGAACCGCCGATGTAGGTATACGTTCCCAGCCCATTGATGACAGGCTGGACGCCAAGTCGCGTATAGATGTTGTTGGTGAAGGACCTCTTGACAGTGGAGGTCACGGCCTTGGAGACGGCGGCAGAGGCGCTGCGCGCGCTAATCGTGGCCAACAGAGGCGCGGCGGCCAGCAGTTTCATGAACGACCGCCGGCTGTTTGGGCTATCCTGAAGCTCCGGTTCGGGTAACATCTTTGCTTCCTCCTTCTGTAATCTCTAGGGTGATGTTAAACGTCTAGAGCCTGTTATTAACTTTGGGGCGGGCAGCGTTGCGAGCGAAAATTCGGCCAGACACCGGGTCCCCACGGACGCGCTCTTCGTTCGTGGGGTGGAGATGAGGCCGAGCCCGCAGGCTGTGGCGGGTCCACCGTCAAGGGCGAGAACGAAGTATGGCCGGATTTGCGCCG
>JASHTU010000121.1 GCA_030040395.1 Acidobacteriaceae bacterium | reverse complement strand
TGCCACCTATGCTCGTCAGACCGCAGCCCTGGCGCCTTATCTCTTCTGATCGCCAGGGCACGATCTAAGCCCCGGCAAGAGCGGGTTGAGCCAAGCTGAGGAGTTGAATTTCGAGGTCGATTTGCGTCGCGGACCATTCGCATCCTTCAATCCTCCGGCCTCCATTCTGGCTTTCCGTCGTATTCTCCCGCTGCCGGCTTCGGCTTTACGGGCGCCGACCAGGCGCCTGACCGCGTGAATTTGCACCTTGAGATGGTGCTTTCGCAGGCGGCAGAAGCGCGACCCGGGGCGCCCATTTTCCGTGGCAGATCCGGCATCCCGAGACCCGGGCCACAGGCCAGTCTTCTGCTTTGCCCCGACGAAGGACAGATTCACGGGAAGTCGGATTCGCTGTGTTAGGTTGGAAGATTGGAGCGAAACGAGCACGCTATGGCGCCGATTACAGAATTTATCAAGCATCACTATCGTCATTTCAACGCCGCGGCGCTGGTGGATGCGGCCGAGGGGTATATCAAGCTGATCGGCGAGGGCGGCAAGATGTTTGTGACCATCGCCGGGGCCATGAGCACGGCGGAGCTGGGGCTTTCGCTGGCGGAGATGATCCGGCAGGAGAAGATTCATGGCGTCTGCTGCACGGGCGCGAACCTTGAAGAAGATGTGTTCAACCTGGTGGCGCACGATTTTTACCAGCGCGTGCCGCATTACCGCGATTTGACGCCGGCAGACGAGGCCGCGCTGCTCGAGCGGCATATGAACCGCGTGACCGACACGTGCATTCCGGAGATGGAGGCGATGCGGCGCATCGAGAACGAGGTGCTGGCCGAGTGGGTGAAGGCGGACCAGGCCGGCGAGCGGTGGTTTCCGCACCAGTTCATGTACAAGATTCTGCTATCGGGCGCGCTGGAAGGCTCGTACCAGATCGATCCCAAGGACAGCTGGCTGCTGGCCGCGGCGGAGAAGAACCTGCCCATGTTTGTGCCCGGTTGGGAAGATGCGACGCTGGGAAACATGTACGCCGGGCACTGCATTTCGGGCGACGTGAAAAAAGTGCACACGGTGCGCACCGGCATCGAGTACATGATGGAGCTGGCCGAGTGGTACACGGAGACGACCAAGACGACGCCGCTGGGGTTTTTCCAGATCGGCGGCGGGATTGCGGGCGATTTTCCTATCTGCGTGGTGCCGATGCTGCACCAGGATCTGCAGCGGGAGAATGTGCCGCTGTGGGCGTACTTTTGCCAGATCTCGGACTCGACGACGAGTTATGGCTCGTACTCGGGAGCGGTGCCGAACGAAAAGATCACGTGGGGTAAGTTGGGCGCTGGTACGCCGAAGTACATTATCGAGAGCGATGCAAGCATCGTGGCGCCGCTGGTGTTTGCGTATGTGCTGGGGTGGTAGAAAAGCGGTTTTCAGCACACAGTTCGCAGTTCACAGTATTTTGGTGAGTTGAGGACGGTGTTTTCCCAGGTCCCAGAATCGAGACCTGGGGCGCCCAGGATGGGCGAAAGATCTGGTTTCAAGGGCCCGGGCCACCCGCCGGTTAGCTTGGGGCGGGCGGAGTTTGCGCTTCCCCAAGTCGCACAATCGGAACATGGGCACCTCTATTTTCGTTGCTGACCGCCGGCTGGCGTGGGTCTGGTTTTAGCCTTGGCTTCATCGGCCTTCGCCTGCAGTTCCTTTTCGAGCTGGCTTAGATTGGATTGGAACTCGACGACCCATGCCTTGGTTTCCTGTTCGAGCTGGTTCCGCATCCCGAGGCTAAATGCGGTGCAAGTTTGGATGAGGGTCTCCAACTGTTCGGGGGTGGGTGAAGCGCCGCGCATTTTGGCCATGTTGCGGCTCCACTCGAGGCGAAATTCTTCGAGCGACTTCTCGATGGCCATCGCAGTGGTGACGTAGCGGATCCAGCCTGTGGAGTAACCGAAGAAGCGATCGAGCCCCACGCATCCCGCCGCAATGCCGATGAGAAGATATCCGGATTGACCAAAATCGAACGGAAACGTGGCCACTACGGCAGCCGGCAGGGTCGCCTTGACGATGGGCACGAGGCCGCCCAGCACGAACAGGATAATGGCCACAAAGCGCAGAAACATGGACATGCCCGCCTTTTTGCGCTTCTTGTCCCAATACCACTGAATCTGCTTCCGGGCCTGATCTTCGACGTACTGGTGCAACGAGGAGAGCGAGCTGCAGACGTCCGCGTCTTTCCAGGAGAGAGTGGAGAGGTCAATGGGCGGTGAGGCCATGGCACTAGAGTCTGTAATTCACTTTGGGGCAGACAGCGTTGCGAGCGAAAATCCGGCCGGACGACGCCGAGCCCTCAGGCTGTGGCGGGTCCACCGTCAAGGGCGAGAACGAAGTATGGCCGAATTTCCACCCCGAATTTTCGCCGCAACCCTTCGGGACGGGGCCAATTTCCCCGATTTCGTTGTCGCTCGTCGCTAACAGACACCCGGTATCCACCCCACGGACCCAAAAACGGTCCGTAGGGGCCCCGGGTATGCGTCACTCCTCGCTCCTAGAACTCGGAAAAATTGGCTCCCGTCGCTGCCC
>JASHTU010000120.1 GCA_030040395.1 Acidobacteriaceae bacterium | reverse complement strand
GAGCCACGGCGCGCACCGCGGCTGAAAAAGGCTCGACCAGTGCTCCCACTTCATCGGAAATGCTGTCTGCCAGATGAAAGCATTGGTACGCATAAAGATTTAGCCGCTCTGACAGCGCCCCACCCCACCAACTTGTGCCCAGAAATGCGACCTTATCGCATTGCGCCATGGATCCGGATTTGCACCAGCGGCACTGCTGGCAGCCGATAATCGGACACGCGGCAACGCGGTCGCCAACGAAAAAGCCTTCAACATCCGGCCCTATCGCGGTAACCCGGCCCGACATCTCGTGCCCAATGATGACCGGGGCCTTTACCTGGGTCAGGGGATGCGGCGCCTCTTGAGGAATATACACAGGCCCGCCGATGTATTCGTGAAGATCGGTGCCGCAGATGCCGCACCAGGCGACCTCGACCTGAACCTGGCCCGGAGGAGGTGGAGGAGGATCAGGCGCGTCTTCAATGCGGACGTCCTGCCTGCCATGCCAAACCGCTGCTTTCATCTCCGCCTCCTTCAGCGTGGAACGAGCCTCAGCGGCATCGGCTCCCGCAGTCTGATTCGTGGAAATTCTAGGCTCCCCGGCAACCGGCTGTCTGTGAAAACAGGCGCATTTGTTTATCAAATAACTACGGTCAATGCGTGTTCCCGTCGGCGGCGATCAAATTCACAGCGATGGCTTTGTGGCGCAGATGGCTGAGTTCCACTTAAGCGGCGCAATCCGCCGTTTGATAAAAGAGCCTCGCCGTCAAACTGCGGTCAATCCGCCGTCGCACATGTAAGTGCCTCCGGTGCAGTATGCGGATTCGTCGGACGCCAGGAAGACGGCTATCCCTTCAATATCTTCGGGCTGTCCCAACCTGCCCAGCGGCACTGCCCGCCGATACTCCTCGCGCTCTTTAGGGTCCGCAAGGATATATCTGTTCATGGGCGTGTCCATCGTCCCGGGCACGATTGAGTTCACTCGGATATTGTTGCCCGCGTACGCTGCAGCCATCACTTTTGTCAGGCCGGCTATGCCGCCCTTGCTGACGCTGTAAGCCGTAAGCTTGGGCGCACAACCGGTAAGACCCGTAGGCGAACCGGTGTGGATAATTGAGCCGCTTCCTTGCTCCAGCATGGGTGGCACGGCGTATTTCGCACACAGGAAAGCGCCTCGTAAATTCACTCCAATGACAAAGTCCCAAGTATCCGAACTAAGCTCGTGCACAACCGCTTCCCGATCGGAACACAAAACGGCCGCATTGTTGTAAAGAATGTCAATGCGGCCAAATTCCTCCACCGCGGTGCGCATGAGCGCGGCCACGGCCTTTTCATCGGATACGTCGGTTGGGACGAACATCGCTGCAAGGCCGCTCTCCTTGATTCGATCCACCGTAGCCGCTCCGTCCGGCTCGTTAATATCTGCCCCAACTACAGTCGCGCCCTCGCGGGCAAACCGGGTCGCCACGGCGCGGCCCAGACCAACTGCAGATCCCGTTACAACCGCGACTTTGCCTTGGAGTCTCATTTGCTTTTCACCTGCTGTTTTGGAAGGCAATTCGTTCCAGAAACGAAAAACAGATTCACATTCAAAGAATTCTATGCAGGCGCCGAGCCTTGGGTCTCTGAGAATTGGAAGATTCTTTGTTGGAAGATCACGGAAATGCTCCAGCTTCCCGTATTTTCCGTCCCGGCAGCGGGTGCGAAATGGTTAGCCTCGCGCCGGTCGCGATAGGTCGATCTTTTGATTTGATTCGGATCGATCCGTCGATCCCTCCACCCGGCCTGCCCCCGATAAGGCTCGAATCTTGGGAAGCCCTGCAAAAAGGGAGAGCTTTTCAACACTGATTTCGACAATTGTTATAGCCAATTCTTGATGGCGACAGAAGAATTGAGCTATTTTGGTCCCTCCCAAATCTCAGGGGTAATCCGATGAAACTGCAAGGGCGAGTGGCAATTGTAACCGGGGCCGCTTCCGGAATTGCGCGGGCTACGGCGATTCACTTCGCCCGGGAGGGCGCCGCGGTGATGGCGATGGACCGCGATGCAGAGGGTTTGCTTGAAACCGTCCACGCAATTCATAGCCAAGGCGGGCAAGCGGAATCTTATATCCTGGATGTCTCAAAGTCCGCTGAGACGCAGGCCGCCGTCCGCGCTACGATGGACCGGTTTGGGGATCTGCACATTCTCTTCAATGGCGCGGGAATCCTGGCTTATGGGACGGTGCTGGAGACTCCCGAAGAGGTCTGGAATCGACTGCTGGCCGTCAATCTTACCGGCACTTTTCTTTTCTGCCAGGCCGTGCTTCCGCACATGATGCAGAAAGGACGCGGCTCCATTATTAACGTGGCCTCCACCACCGGGGCCCACGACGCCTGTGCGCACGCCACCGCCTACGTGAGTTCTAAAGGAGGAGTTACTTTGCTGACCCGGTCGATGGGCATCGATTATGCCCGGCAGGGAATTCGGGTGAACGCAATTTGCCCCGGCCCAACGGATACGCCGATGCTTCGGAAGGCGATGACGCCCGATCAACTTACCGCATTTGCGGCGTCATTTCCCATGGGACGGCTCGGACAACCGGAAGAGATTGCCAAAGCGGCCGTGTTTCTAGCCTCGGACGACGCTTCCTTTGTCACCGGCGCTCTCCTGTATGTGGACGGCGGACAGACAGCCGAAGTTTGAGCGCTCGGAATTCCATGATCTTTGGCAGGGATGCGCGCGCGTCCGAAGATTGCCTTATACTCTCCGAGGGATTGTTGACGCAAGGAGAGTATCGCCGAATGCGAATGAAGAAGTTCATCAACGAGCCCGGGCGCGTTGTTCCTGAACTGCTGGAGGGGCTGGCGCTGGCTTTTCCTGACAGGATTTGTCTGGTTGGTGAGAGCATCGTGGCGCGGGCCAAACCGAAAAGCCCCGACAAAGTTCGTCTCGTCACGTTGGGCGGCAGTGGACACGAACCCGGCTTAAGCGGCTTTGTTGGCCAAGGAATGCTCGACTATAGCGTCGCAGGCGACATCTTCGCGGCGCCCGGAGCGCTCAAAGTCGTCCAGGCCCTGCGCATGGCCTGCGCCGGCGGCGCCAAGGCGCTGCTGGTGGTTCTGAATCATCCCGGCGATGTTCTTTCCTCCAACATCGCTATGGAGGCAGCCCAACGCGAGGGCCTGGCAGTGAAAATGGTGCTTACCCAC